>DUVZ01000005.1 GCA_012840785.1 Bacteroidales bacterium | reverse complement strand
TCTCACATCTATTGGTTTGGAAGTAGAGGGAGTAAACGAAATTCAAACCATCAAAGGTGGTTTAGAAGGTTTGGTTATTGGCGAAGTACTAACTTCGACACCCCACCCCAACTCCGATCACTTGAAACTAACAACAGTAAATGTTGGTAGCGATGAGCCACTCAATATTGTTTGTGGTGCACCCAATGTTGCCGCAGGGCAAAAAGTGGTGGTTGCCACCATTGGAGCTACACTCTATATGGAAGATGATGAACTAAAGATAAAGCGCTCAAAAATTAGAGGTGAAGAGTCATTGGGTATGATTTGTTCTGAAGTGGAAATTGGTGTTGGAGCAGCTAGCGATGGAATTATTGTGCTGCCAGAAAATGCTGAGGTAGGAATGCCTGCTAAAGATTACTACAACGTAGAGAGCGACTACCTACTAGAAGTTGATATTACCCCAAACCGTGTTGATGGCACTTCTCATTTTGGAGTAGCACGCGATTTGGCTGCTTATCTACATCAAGCAGAAATGCCCTATAAATTACACAAACCTTCGGTTGAAGATTTTAAAATAGATAAAAGAGAGGGTGGTATTGATGTAGAGGTAGAAAACAGTGAGGCATGTCCTCGCTACTCGGGCTTAACTATTCGGAATGTGAAAGTAGAAGAGAGTCCCGATTGGTTGAAAAACAGGCTATTGATTATTGGTATTCGCCCCATTAATAATATTGTAGACATTACAAACTTTGTGCTTCACGAAGTTGGTCAACCACTTCATGCTTTTGATGTTAGCAAGATAGAGGGAGGCAAAGTAGTGGTGCGTACAGCAAAGCAAGGTACACCATTTGTAACACTTGACGAACAAGAGCGCAAACTAGACGAAAAAGACTTGATGATATGCAACAGCCAAGAGCCAATGTGTATAGCAGGTGTGTTTGGCGGATTGGATGCGAGTGTAACAGAGAGCACGACAGATGTGTTTTTAGAGTCGGCTTATTTCAACCCTACTTGGGTACGCAAAACTGCACGTCGACATGGTTTAAACACCGATTCATCGTTTAGATTTGAGCGAGGTCTCGACCCCAACAACACACTCTACACACTAAAACGTGCAGCTCTATTAATTAAGCAAATTGCTGGAGGTACTATTGAAGGAGCTATTCGTGATATATATCCTGTTGAAAAACCTCAACCCAAAGTGGAGTTAAATCTAAAAAAGACAAACTCGCTTATTGGCAAAGATATTCCTAACGAGACTATCAAAAGCATCCTCAAAAGCCTGGATATTACTGTAGATAGCGAAACAGAGGAAGCACTATATCTTAGCATCCCCACCTACAGAGTGGATGTATTGCGAGATGTGGATGTGATAGAAGAGATACTACGCATATATGGTTACAACAATATTGAGATAGACCACTCTCTGAAATCAAGTTTATCAAACAAGACAGAGACCGACCGCAAGCATGAGCTTAAAACCCTCATCTCTAAACAGCTCACTGCACAAGGCTTCAATGAGATAATGAACAACTCTCTTACAGAAAAAGCCTATTATGAAGAGTCTGAGGCATATCCTGTAGAAAACAACGTCAACCTATTAAACCCACTAAGTGGTGAGTTGAATGTAATGCGCCAAACCCTTATCTACGGTGGTTTAGAGAATATTATTCACAATATTAATCGCAAACACCCCAATCTAGACTTTTATGAGTTTGGCAACTGCTATTTTTATGATGGAAAGAAGGAAGCCACCCCCAATAACACATTGGCACAATACACCGAGGAAACTCACTTAGGAATATGGATTTGTGGCAAACGCAACTCTAAAAACTGGGCAGAAATTGAAACACAAAGCTCTGCTTATGAACTAAAAGCGCATGTTGAGAACATACTATTGCGACTAGGGCTGAATGACAACAAACAGTTGGTTAGAGAACCCTTTAGCAATGAGCTATTTGCTTCGGGAATGAGCATAAGTACACGCCAACAGCATCTTGGAAATTGGGGTGTTATTCACAATGATATTTTAAAAAAGTTTGATATCGACACTGATGTTTACTATGCTGAGTTGAACTGGGATGCATTGATGAAGGTGACACGTAAAAACACAGTGCTCTTTACGGAATTGCCCAAATTTCCATCAGTAAAACGCGACTTGGCACTACTTGTAGATAAAAATATTACATTTGCAGAGATAGAGCAAATTGCCTACAACTCAGAAAAGAAACTTTTGAAAGAGGTTACCCTTTTTGATGTGTATGAAGGAAAAAACCTACCCGAAGGCAAAAAATCTTATGCAGTAAATTTCATATTGCAAGATTATGAGAAAACCCTTCAAGACAAGCGCATCGACAAGATAATGAGCAAAATACAAAACAACCTAGAGAAGCAACTAGGTGCCCAATTAAGATAGAAATCTTTGAAGTTAAAGTATAAACAATAGAAACAACAACAATAAAAAACCGCTTATCACTACGCAAATTCATAATAAGGATTGCGCACACAATGCAGGTTCATAACAATTATTATGGGAAGAGCATTTGAATATAGAAAAGCTAGAAAGATGAAACGCTGGGGCAATAT
>DUVZ01000068.1 GCA_012840785.1 Bacteroidales bacterium | reverse complement strand
GACTCGGTATCGTCGAACTGATTGGGGTAGGAGGGCGTGTAGAACGTATTTGCGCCATACTCCTTGCTGTTGTATCCCGCCTGCACGTCTATTGTGTTTTTGTTGATGTCGAATCGACTTTGCCACAATAGATTCAGCATTTTGTAGTCGCTATTGTCCATATATCCATCCGATTGACTATATCCTGCTGATAGTTGATGTAAGGATGAGCTCGATTTGTATGCTCCACGCACTTCTGTGTTCCATAAGTTGTGCATTCCTCCTTGCACATTAACATACCCATTGGATTCTTTGTCCTTTTTGGTAATAATGTTGATGCCTCCAGCAAATGCACTTGCGCCGTAAACTAACGATGCTGGTCCTTGCACAACTTCTATGTGCTCAATATCTGAAAGGTTGATGGGGATGTCGAAACTGTAATGTCCCGTTTGTGGATTGGTAAGGTTAATGCCATTAAGGAGAATGGCAACTTGGTCGAACGAACCACCTCTCATCGAGATATCGGATTGCACTCCGTGGGGTCCGCGTTGCATCACATCGATGCCGGCTACTGTGTTAAGAAGTTCCTGTACGCTTTGCGCCGGACTTCGCTCAATTTCTGCTTTTGTGATGAGCGTCACAATCTTTGATGCTTGGCTCAAAGGCAACTCTGCCCTGGATGCTGTCACCACTAATTCCTCCAAATCTTGCTCTGCAATTGTGTCACTCTTTACCACTATGCGTGCAGCTTCATTGGGTTGCACCGATGTTGCATGAGCAGTTGTAAGTGCACTACCTGTAAGGACTCCAATTGTTACCACTTTTCGCAGACTGCTAAAAGCACTGTGAGATTTGTTGGCAAATCGTTTGAAACGAAACGCCTTACTTGTGTTAACTTGTCTCTTGTTCATTGTTTGTTTTAATAGTTTTATTAATATGATTTTGACAAAAAGAAAACACATCAAAAGCTCTGTAGTTGAGCCTTTAAGGTGTTTTCTCTATTTTCTGATTAATGTTTTATCTTTCGTGTGCAGTGCCACGTCTAACAGCTTTCACCATTTTATATAGTTTGTCATTAGGACGGATTTTTTCAGGAGTTTTCATTGAGAAGCTTTCTCCTTTCACTGTTTCGTTAACAGGTTTTTTATCTACATGAATCTCATCGGGGGTCAAGAATATTGCACCCGTAGTAGGCCCGGTAATAAGCACCTCTTCTCCAGGTTTCAGTGATTGAGTTTCCATCAAGAACTCTGTTACACCAATATTGCCAAAGTGCTTGATGGCTTTGCCAAGGTATACTTTGCGTTTGGTGGCTCCCGATCCGTAGCGATGTGTCCACTCGCCCAATCTCTGTCCCAGATAGTATCCATCCCAAAATCCACGATTGAAAACTGTAGCCAATTTCTCATTCCACACTTCAATCTTCTCTTCTGTAAATTCATCGTTGCAATAAGCCACTACTGCCTCTTTGTAACACTCAGTTACGCGTCTCACATATTCTGGCCCGCGTGCACGTCCCTCTATTTTGAATACACGAACACCCGCATCCATCATCTTATTCATAAAATGGATAGTCTTGAGGTCCTTGGGCGACATGATATACTCGTTGTCAATCTCCAATTCAATCTCGCTCTCTTTGTCTTTTACTATATAAGCTCGGCGACAGATTTGATTGCAAGCACCACGATTGGCAGATTTGTCTTTTTCGTGTAGACTTAGATAGCATTTACCCGATACTGCCATACACAATGCACCGTGACAAAACATTTCAATGCGAATCAACTCGCCGGGAGGGCCTTTTATCAGTTGCTCATTGATGTCTTTATATATTTGTGCTACTTGATCGAG
>DUVZ01000067.1 GCA_012840785.1 Bacteroidales bacterium | reverse complement strand
GTATCCTGGCAAATTGGAGTTGACTATCCATCAACCCATTCCTACCAAGGGTTTGCAAAAAGAGGATATCGCAATATTGATGGATCAGACGAAAGAGACTATTCACTCGGCGTTGTGGGAGAAATACAAATAGGTTTAAATTAAGAAGGAAGAGTTTGTGTCTTGTTCTGAAATTTATTGACATGTTTGAGACAAACAACTAAACCAACAGTGAACAGTAGTATATTATTAGCGCATCGTAGAAGCTACCTGTTATCACTATGTTTAATAATAAACTATCAGAACACATAAAAATTCATGTGATCAGTTTTCCTATATATATATAATAGTAAGAGACCGTTTTTTATGGTATAGGTATAAAAAAAGATTGGTTGTCTCACGACAACCAATCTCCATTGTTAACCTTAAATCTAATACCATGAAAAACACAGTGCAAATATATAGGTCTGTTTTGAATTGTGCAAGTGTATCAAGTACAATTGCATGAAATTTAACTTTATTTTTTATTGTTAGGTGTCGTTTTTACTTTTATAGGCTGTTAAATGTAGCTTTTTTTGAGTAAATATAGCCATTTTATTGTCATCAATAGTGTAATTGGGGAATTTGTTGCTTTGGAGAAATATAGAATAATCTAAAGAGTTTGTTTTTATGATATAGGTATAAAAAAAATTGGCTGTCTCACGACAACCAATTTCCATTGTTAACCTTAAATCTAATACCATGAAAAACACAATGCAAATATATAGCTAGAGTTTGAATTGTGCAAACATATAGCCCATAAAAGTGCGAAGTTTAACTTTTATTAGCTGTTTTAACAGTATGTTTTTACATTTGGCACTAAAAAAGTGCATTTTTAGAGCAAAAGTGATAACTTTTCCTTATTGAAATGTCAAAATTAAGTGATTTAGGTGTTATATGTAGCTAAACGTTTTTTTTGATAGCTATTTGTTGTCTTTTTTGCGTAAGGTATAACCTGTTTATTATTAGTATGTTGTGTAATGTTGATATTATTCGTAAAACTTAGAAGCAAGCCAATTTATCCAGTTCCAGTTAAATTTATACCACCTACGTGTAGCGTGTTGTTTACCACCAAACTGAAGTATAAAACGAGGCTTCCCAGCCTTTTCGTGTATATATCCGCAATCCATAAAATCAAAATATTTATATTCATTTTCTTCAGCATAAGTCATAGCATACCAAATAGTGTAAATATTGGGATATAAATTTTTGTATGTTTGAGTTTTGCCCCAATAGTAGAGGCTGTAGGCATATTTGTTGTTGTGCAGCCCAATAATAATACCGCCAATTACTTTATCTTGATATTTGGTTATAAAAAACTTTCCTTTCCCCTGTTCAATAAATGAGTGAAAGAAATTACTTATATAGGTATAGGGCGGGAAGCGATGCGAAAATTTCCAGTGTAAGTTTTTATCTATCGAGTCGTAAATGGTAGCGAGTTCTTCCACTGTGTTTAGCTCTTCAATATAAACACCTTTACGTTTTGCCTTGTTTACTTGATTTCGTCTAGTTTTAGAGAGTTGATTCCATATATTTCGTTTTTTCTGCAACGAGTTTTTTATATTAATCCACTTAATGGAGAAATAACAGTTGTCTCTAAAAGCTTTGTATCCAAATATTGGATCTCCTAAGTGACGAAACTCTGTGTAAAACACACGATGTTTCATCTCTTTTGTCAATGTACCAAGTAAGTGTTGAAATATAATACTTTTGGGTAAATTATCTTTGTAATAAGCTGGTTTGTGACTCACATAGCATCTCTTAAAAATAGCTGTATTGAGTAGTCTGTTTATACGCATAATGTGAGCAAATAGCGAAGCTACAGGCTCGTCGTTCTCAAAACAGACTACCATTAATGGAGTATAGTAGGGCACACCCTCATACAAATCGAAAGTGCGAGCACTATGAAAGAAGCTCACATCATCTAAATGAGGCAGCTCTTCTTTCTTGTAGAAAACTTTTAACTTGTAATTCATGTCACTTAAATATATACAAATATAAAAATAATTTCTTAATGCATCAGCATAGCCTCTACAAAAGTGACTCTTTGTATGCTATAATATGTTGTTGAAGCTATATTACTTGTTTTTTGTTGTGTGTAATAGGTTTTAAAGTTGACTTGGTGATTTTATGGTTTGATAAATAGCTTATTTTGCTTCACTTTTTATTGTTTTCTTAAAGTGGTCTTTTAGTTTTAATTCTGTTTTTATACTCAAATAATATCGATATAAGATGTATATTTGTAGTTATATTGAATTTAAATCATTTAAAATATAATAGGGATGACAAAGAAAAAAATACTTGTCACTGGTGGAACTGGTTACATTGGTTCGCATACAGTAGTAGAATTGCAAAATGCCGGATATGAAGTTGTGATTATTGATAACTTATCGAATTCTAATGCTGATGTATTGGAAGGAATCACAAAAATAACTGGTATCAGACCTAAATTTGAACATGCAGATTGCAACGACTTAGAAGCATTGACCAATCTATTCAAAAAGCATCGCCACATTGATGGTATTATTCATTTTGCTGCCAGCAAAGCTGTTGGCGAATCGGTACAAAAACCTTTGCTATATTATAAAAACAACTTAGTTTCGCTTATCAACTTATTGGAACTAATGCCACAATTTGATGTTTCGGGTATTGTTTTCTCATCATCATGCACTGTTTATGGCGAACCCGACGAAAACCCAATAGACGAGAATGCACCTATCAAGCCTGCCACATCTCCTTATGGAAATACAAAGCAGATAAACGAAGAGATTATACAAGATTATGTACATTCTGGTGTGCCCATCAAAAGTATTATTCTACGATATTTCAATCCTATTGGATCGCATCCAACAGCCGAGATTGGGGAGTTGCCCATGGGAGTGCCTCAAAATTTGGTGCCTTATATTACTCAAACAGGCATGAAGGTGCGCAAGCAGTTAAGTGTGTTTGGTGACGATTACAACACTCCTGATGGATCGTGCATCCGCGACTTTATCAATGTGGTTGACTTGGCAAAAGCCCACGTGATAGCAGTGGAGCGCATGCTTAAAAACAAATCGAAGGAGAAGGTAGAGATATTTAACCTTGGTACTGGTGTTGGGGTTTCGGTGTTGGAGCTAATAAAAGTGTTTGAAAAAGTAGCTGGAGAAGAGCTCAACTATAAGATTGTTGGCAGACGTGAAGGTGATATTGAAAAGATTTGGGCTAATCCAGATAGAGCCAACAATATATTGGGTTGGAAAGCCGAAGAGACAATTGAAGATACAATGGCTTCTGCATGGAAATGGCAACAAAAATTGCGCGAGAAGGGGATAATGTAAGGTTTCTCAATTAATAATATAATAGATAAAATAAACGCTAATATAATTCATAATTATGTTGGCGTTTTTTTTGTAGCCTTTAGGCTAACACCAAATATCTTTTATGAAAGCGACATATAATAAATTGCATACAATCTGAATTTCTGACATAAATTGCACACATTTGCAAAAGCTCTCGTTTTTTTTCACTAAATTTGTAGCTATTATTTATAAATATACAAACACAATAACTGGTTTATGGAGTTTTTAATTATTGTGCTTATTAGTTTTTCTGGAGCATTGCTTTCGCCACTTTTATTTAGGGCTTTTCCAAAGAATGCTGGTTTGTTGATAACGGGTATACCGTTATTTTTGTTTAGCTGGGCTTCTATAAAGATGTGGAGCATAGTCGACGGGGCAGTTTTTCAGGATACCATAACATGGGTTGAAAGCTTTGGACTAGATTTGATTTTCAGGCTTGATGGGCTCAGTGTATTCTTCTTAATGCTGATTACAGGCTTTGGTGTTTTCATTCATATTTATGCTCATTCTTATCTGGCAGACGACAAAAACCGACCACGGTTTTTTGTTTTTCTATCCCTTTTTATGGGTGCCATGGTAGGGCTGGTTATGTCGGGCTCGCTTTTGATGATGTTCGTCTTTTGGGAACTAACAAGTTTAAGCTCATACCTGCTCATTGGTTATTACCACGATAAAGAGAAGTCGCGCGATTCGGCACTACAGGCAATGCTGATAACCGTAATGGGTGGTTTGTTTATGCTGGCGGGCATTATACTGATTGGGCATGAGGCAGGCACATTTCGCTTCGATGAGTTGATGAGCAACCCCAATCTTGTCTTGCAAAGCCCCAAAGTCAATATCATATTTATATTGTTAGCCATTGGTGCTTTCACCAAATCGGCACAATTTCCGTTTCACTTTTGGCTACCCAATGCCATGGAAGCGCCCGCACCAGTAAGTGCATACTTGCACTCTACCACAATGGTAAAAGCTGGTATCTTTTTACTTGCTCGTCTATCACCAATTTTTAGTGGCCTACCTTTATGGCATGTTTTGCTTCCCCTAGTTGGTGGTTTTACCATGGTTTTTGGTGCTACTAAAGCCATTATGCATACCGATTTAAAGAAGATATTGGCATACACTACTGTGAGTGCCCTCGGAATTATGGTAATGCTTCTTGGTATTGGCACTACTGTGGCCGTGCAGGCAGCTATGATTTTTGTGTTGGCTCACGCTCTATATAAAGGTACACTATTTATGGTGGTGGGTAATATTGACCATCAAACTGGCACGCGCGATGTGAATGAGCTGTCAGGATTGCGCAAAAAAATGCCCTATACATTTGTAGCAGCAGCATTGGCAAGTATGTCGATGGCAGGAGTGTTGCCATTTTTTGGCTTTGTTGCCAAAGAGTTGCTATACACTGCAACACATGAAAGCCCTGTATGGGCTTATTTTACACTTGCAGCCACTTTTGTAGCCAGTGTGTTATTTGCAGCACTGTCGATTGAGATAGGATATAAAATATTTTTTGGGAAAGAGGTTCAAACGCCCATAAAGACACGTGAAGCTGATCCAGGCATGTTGTTTGGACCACTGGTTGCATCATTTTTAGGATTATTGGGAGGTTTGTTTTCGGAGCAGCTTGCACAGCCTCTCCTGCATCACACCTCCAATGTAGCATTGAAGGTAGATAGCGTATTGGAGCTAATGCTTTGGCATGGCTTTTCGCTTATATTCGTGTTAAGTTTGCTCACATTATTGGTAGGGTGGGGTGTTTATCTCCTTCGTCACAAAATAAGAGCTTTTGCTAATCGCTTCAGACTTAACAACTCAATTGGTCCTGAAGCAATTTACAATCAATCCATCCCTGGTTTACTGAGAGTTTCTAGCGCACAAACCCGCTTTTTTCAATCGGGTTACTTAAGAAACTATTTAGTAATCATTGCTATGTCTTTTGTGGCACTAGTTTTTTTGGTTGTTGGCTTTGGCAATTTTGATGTTGCTATAGCCGATTTGTTTCAAACATCTGTAGGCTTTCTTCTACACGAGGTGCTTGTTGTTGTTATTATGCTCATAGCTTTGTGGGTGTTACTTAATTCAAAGTCGCGACTTACAGTAATTATCTCTATGGGCTTAGTAGGCTATAGTACAGCCCTAATGTTTCTGTTTTTTGGTGCGCCCGATGTAGCCATGACTCAGTTTTTGATTG
>DUVZ01000066.1 GCA_012840785.1 Bacteroidales bacterium | reverse complement strand
GTGAGACAGTTCGGTCTCTATCTATCGTGGGCGTTAGAAATTTGCGAGGCTCTGACACTAGTACGAGAGGACCGTGTTGGACAGACCTCTGGTTTACCGGTTGTACCGCCAGGTGCATCGCCGGGTAGCCACGTCTGGGCAAGGATAAGTGCTGAAAGCATCTAAGCACGAAGCCTACCTCAAGATTAAATTTCTTTATAAGGGTGGTTGTAGACTACGACCTTGATAGGCTGCAGGTGTAAAGGTGGTAACATCAAAGCCGAGCAGTACTAATTACCCGTAATCTTTTTTTCAAAGACGTCTTTTTGAAGAGTTTGACGAATATTTTTACTAGTTGTACTATTTTCTTATAGTATATTATTTCTCTTTTATTTACATCATGTTATTTTTATAACGGTTGTGGTTTTATCTGCAACTAAGATATTAAGGTGGTTATAGCGTTGGGGATCCACCTCTTCCCATTCCGAACAGAGAAGTTAAGCCCAATAACGCCGATGGTACTGCATAAACGTGGGAGAGTAGGTAGCTGCCGACCTTTTATTAAAAGCCCGTTCAATTAATTTTGAACGGGCTTTTTTGTATCTAAACTTTTTTGTGTTTGTGGATAACTACTGCTTAAAAATAATGCTTTAAAATCCTGCTAACGGTATCTTATATATTATCGTATCAGTTATATCATAATCTTTTTTGAGTGTAATGTTGTTTAAGTTTTATAGAGTCGATTTTTATGTATTATATGGAGTCGCAATTTTCAGATTTGGTATGCACTAGCACTGGCTACATAATATTTTCTGAATTGGTTTCTTAATATTGCTAGTTATATTTAGTGTTTATTAGCTTGTTAGTTTAGTTAAATGGAGTTTTAAACGATATTATTATATCCCTCCATAATTATTTTGTAAGCATAGTCTATATTACTCTGTTAAATAAAATAAACAGATTTACTTCGCAATCTATCATTAAGAAAGCAAAAAAAATCTGTTTATTGCTTCGAGTTATTCTTCATTCAGAAGGAATATATTTTAAAGTCTCAATGTATTACTATTCCTTTTTCAATAAATCTCTTATCTCTGTAAGTAGAGTTTCTTCCTTAGTTGGTTTAGGTGGAGCTTCTGGTGTTGGCTCTTCCTTTTTCTTTCTTTTCATTTTATTAATTGCTTTGATAACAAAAAAGATTGAAACCCCTATAATTAAGAAATCAATAAGTACTTGAATGAAGTTACCATAATTAAGTGTAATTGCAGGTGATATTACTTCTTCGCCTGTTATTACAGCTTCTTTTAGAACGTACTTCATCTCTGTAAACTTGTTATCTCCTAAAACTGTAGCGATAGGAGGCATCAATATGTCGTTTACAAATGATGTTACTATTTTTCCAAATGCACCACCAATTACAATACCCACAGCCATGTCTATTACATTTCCACGTAATAAAAACTCTTTTAATTCTTTTCTTAAAGCCATAATTGTATGATTTAAAATTTATAGTTTAATATAGTCTGAGTATTAGAATATTTCAGCAATCATGCAACGAGCAGATCCTCCACCAGCTTGTTCTATTGAGTCTAATGGTGAAGATATTATTTTGCAATGCTTTTCAAGTATTTCTTTTTGCTCGTTTGTAAATGCATTTTTTGCGGCTTCAGACATTATCAAAAAGCTCTCGTCTTCAGAGTTTCTAACTTCGATAATATTTGCGCAGAAATTTCTCATTTGATCAAAAGATATTTCAATAACATCTCTATTAGATTTTTTGAGTCTATTTATTACACTTTCTCTGCGACAGATATCTGTAATTGATTCCGCACAGATTACAGCATATTTAGCACCAATGCTTAACATTACATTGGTATGATAAATATTTCTACCTTTTTCATCGTACGAATTAAAAATCTCTGGTTCTGAGTTCAACTTTGTGTAAAATTCTTCAAAAACAATATCATCTGTTCTTTCTGAACGGCAAGCATAAGCAACACGGTTGTTATGATCTAAAATCATACTACCAGTACCTTCTAGGAATCTGTTTTTATCCTCCCATTTTGTTAAGTCTATAACCTTGTGAGCACTAAAGTGCTCCTTAATTGTGTTTATCACACCTTGCTTCCTTTCCAATCTTCTGTTTTCTGCAAACATTGGATAGAGAACAAGCTCTCCGGTTGAATGAGTGGAAAACCAATTGTTAGGATATATTGAGTCTGGTGTATGTGGTTCAATAGTATCTTGAACTACAACAACATCAATTTTATTTTTGCGTAAGGTTTCTACAAAATCATCAAACTCTTTCAAAGCCCTTTCACTAAGGTTAGAGTTAGAAGTTTTTATTTGGAAATGGTTGTTTTCAGCCGTTTGCTCATTAAAAGTGAAGTGCGCAGGCCTGACCATCAATATTTTATTTGCTGTTTGCATTTTATTCTAGTGATTTTACAGATTTTTCAAAAATATCTAGTCCTTCGTTTAGCTGTTCTTCACTAATTACTAGTGGAGGAGCAAAACGGATAATATGTTGGTGAGTTGGCTTTGCTAACAAACCATTTTTAGCCATTTCAATACAGACATCATAGGCTGTTTTTCCATTGTGGGGTTGTATCTCTACAGCATTTAAGAGCCCTTTCCCTCTAACTAATTTGATAAAGGGCGATTTAATGGCTTTCATTCTTTCTCTGAATATTTTACCAAGCTTCTCAGCACGCTCAGCTAGATCTTCATCCAAAACTACTTGTATTGCAGCTGTTGCTACTTTGCATGCTAATGGGAATCCACCATAAGTAGATCCATGTTGACCTGGACTGATAGTCATCATAATCTCATTGTCACAAAGCACCGCTGAAACGGGCATTACACCTCCAGATAATGCTTTACCAAGAATTACAATATCGGGTTTAATATTTTCATGATCACAACACAACATTTTACCTGTTCTACCAATTCCTGTCTGTACTTCGTCAGCTATGAAAAGAACATTGTGTTGTTTACATAAATCGTAGCATTTTTTTAAATAGCCTTCATCAGGTACTACAACTCCTGCTTCACCTTGAATAGGTTCTATTAGAAATCCTGCAATTCTTTTTCCTTTTTCCTTTAATATCTTTTTTAAAGCTTCAACATCATTATATTCTATTGTTTCAAATCCAGGCGTATAGGGTCCGTACTCCTTTTTAGCATTGTGATCTGTAGAGTATGAGATAATTGATATAGTTCTTCCATGGAAGTTGTTTTTGCAAGTAACTATAATTGCTTCGTTTTCTGCTACTTTTTTTACTTGATAAGCCCATTTTCTTGCAAGTTTTAGAGCTGTCTCTACTGCTTCAGCTCCCGTATTCATTGGTAGAAGTTTGTCGTAACCAAATAACTCTGTCATCATCTTTTCATATGGACCGAGAGCATCATTATAAAATGCACGAGATGTTAAGCATAGTGTTTGAGCTTGTTCTTTAAGAGCTTCTACAATTTTGGGATGGTTGTGTCCCTGATTTACTGCTGAGTATGCCGATAAAAAGTCTAAATATTGTTTTCCGTCAACATCCCAAACTCGAGATCCATCACCTCTAGATAAAACTACAGGTAGTGGTTCGTAATTGTGTGCTCCATGTTTCTCTTCAAGACTAATGTAATGTTGTGATTTTTCAGATAGATGCATAATTTTGATTTATAAGTTAATTAGACTAATATGTTTTGTTAGCAAATATAGCAAATTTCAATTAGGAATGAATGTTTTTCTGCAAAATTTCATAACTTATTTGTTTAAACATGCTGAAATATATAAGAATTGCTATGGTTTTATTTATTTCTATCTCACTCTCGGTTAATTTATTTAATTTTGCACTGATTACTAAAGCTCTTAATACTTAAATAAATATATGAAGTTTCTACTTAATAAATTATCTGATATTGATGCTGTTGCTCAAAAATTTGTTGACAACATGGGTAATAGAAATATCTTTGCGTTTTATGGCGAGATGGGTGCAGGTAAAACTACTTTCATTAAAGCACTTTGTAAAACATTGGGCGTTGCTGAAACAATAACAAGCCCCACATTTGCCATTATAAATGAATACAATAAAGAAGATGGAGATCCCATTTATCATTTCGATTTCTATAGAATTAAAAATATCGAAGAGGCGTATGACTTTGGTTACGAAGATTATTTTTACAGCGGTCATCTTTGTTTTATCGAGTGGCCTGAACTTGTTGAACCCTTGCTGCCTGAGAGCGTTGTTAAAGTACAGATTGTTGTAATGGATAATGGGGGGCGTTCTATTATAGTTGATTAGTTGTGTAATGCTGGTTTACGGCGCTATATTTTGTCTAGCTATTAAACTAATTCATATTAAATTGCTCTAAATAACAAAGTAAAAAGTATCTATTACTTTTCTAACTCTTGATTTTATTCAAGCATTTACAAAAAGTATAGTTTTTAATCTAACAAAGGTTACATATCTTTGATTGTTTCAAACTCAAAAGTAGAAATTAATCTCTCTTGAAGTTTTATTATTATGAAAAAATTCTTTACCACTATATTTTTAATTCTGTCTCTTTCTATAGCGTCAGCACAAGTTAATACAGAGAGAGTTATGCTTATAGGGCGCAACGCACTTTACTTTGAAGATTATGTATTGGCAATTCAATACTTTAATCAAGTTATTGGAGCAAAGCCCTATTTAGCTGCACCTTATTATTATAGGGGTATGGCAAAGTTTTTCTTAGATGACTTTAAGGGTGCTGAAGAAGACTGTACTCTTTGCTTAGAGCGCAATCCATATTGGTTTGGAGCATACCAATTGAGAGGGGCAGCACGACAAAATAGAGAAGATTATGAAGGAGCAGCTCACGATTACAAGCTAAGCTTAGACTATTTACCCGAAGATAAAATAACGCTGCTTAACATGGGGATTGTGAATATTGAATTGGAGCGATTTGATGAAGCAGAAAATACATTTCAAGACCTTTTAAGATTATATCCTGATTATACTCCTACTTATTTGATGAGAGCTGCAATGTTTTTAGAAAAGGGTGATACTATTAGTGCAATTCAAAACTATGATATAACTATTGAGAAAGACCCATATACATCGCACTCTTTTGCAGCACGAGGAATTTTACATCTACAACAAGAGGAGTATAATAAAGCATTAGCTGATTTAGACGAAGCTATTCGACTAGATCCATATTTTGAAGGTAATTACATTAATAGAGGACTGGTGCGTTATCATCTTAAAGATCTGCGTGGTGCAATGGCTGATTATGATAGAGTGATAGAGATGGATTCTAACAACTTAATAGCTCGTTTCAATAGGGGGTTATTACGTGGACAAGTAGCTGATAACAATAGAGCTATAAAAGATTTTGATAAAGTAATTGAGTTAGAACCTTCTAACACTATTGCATATTTAAACCGAGCAATGCTTAATGCCGAGATAAATGATAATTTGGCTGCTCTTCGGGATCTAAATGTAGTTTTGAATGAACATCCCGACTTCTTCCAAGGATATTATTCACGTGCTCAATTAAAGCGAAGAATGAATGATTTAAAAGGTGCAGAAGAGGACTTTAATCTTGCAAGGGCTATGGAGGCAAAAGCTAAACAGAGAATAGCAAATGAAGAGTTGGCATTGGTAGATAAATCAGATGATTCTCAACCATTAGGAACTCGTGAAGAGACAGATAAAGATATTGATAAATTTAGGTTGTTGGTAGTTGCAGATAAAAACGAGGAGAAAAAATCTAAATATAATAGTGAGACAAGAGGCAAAGTTCAAAACTTAAATGCCGAAATATCACTAGAGCCAAAGTTTGTTATTACTTTCTATGAAAAACCATATGAGGTGCAACGGCCTGTTTACTATTCTGCGTTGATTGAAAAGGCTAACAATAGTTTTGGTTTGATGTGGAAAATAAGGGTCACAAACTCCGAAGTTTCGTTGAACGAATTGCAAGTGCAGACACATTTTAGATCTATTGAGAACTACTCAAAACTAATTGACGAGAGGGCAGATAATTCCACACTCTATTTTGGTCGCGGCATCGACTTTATGCTCATTCAAGATTATGCATTAGCTATTGAAGACTTTGAAAAAGTAATTGATAACGATCCTCAGTTTTCTCTAGCTCACTTTGCACGTGCATTGGCACGTACCAAGCAGATAGAGTCGAATCCTGAAGTGCAAGAAGAAAGAACTCGTTTGGCCGAGGCAAACAGAATGAAGCTACCTGTAGGCAGAGATAAAGCGCTTCCAGATGGCAAGTCAGTTGTTCCTGAGGTATCAAAGAAAACATTGGAATATGATGCGGTTCTTAAAGATTACGAGAGAGTTATTAATTTAAACCCTGATTTTATTTATGCTTACTACAATCGTGCAGAGATATTGAGTATCCAAAAAGATTATAGAGGAGCAATTTCAGATTATACCGAAGCTATTAAGTTAGAGCCACAGTTTGCAGAAGCATATTTCAACAGAGGGTTGGCAAGATTAGCAGTTGGTGAAACTGTATCTGGTTTGGACGATTTGCGTAAAGCTGGAGAACTCGGTGTTGTAGAATCGTACAGTATTATAAAAAGAATGCAGTAAAATAATTGCAATATAAAATGACCTGTGAGTTTAAACTTACAGGTCATTTTATATATATAATAATAGTCTTTTAATTGAATTTATAAGCTGCTTTTCGCATCTCTTGTGCATCTTTAAATGGTTTTGGCGGGTTTAGGTGCTCATTCATAAACTCATAAACGGTAAAGCGTATATCAGTAGCCTCTTTGCTATCTATCCTATCAAATCCATGTCCACCCGATGCATCTTCAAATATTTTATATCGGAAGTCCTTACCATGCTGCCTCAGGGTTTCAATCATCAGCTCCACCTCTTCCACATACACATCGTTGTCATTCGTATTGGTGTATATCATCAAAGGTTTTTCCAAATTTTTAGCATAAGTAGTAGGCGAGCGGCGTTTGTACTCTTCTGGATTTTCTTCGATAGACTCACCAATATGGTAAGGAACCGTAAAATACTTGGTATAAGACTCATCGTGCGAGGCTAGTCTGTTTTCTAAATCGCTAACAGGCACACCTGCAAAAGCACACTGATACATATCCGATTGTTGCAGTATTTGCATCAAGGCAATCATTCCACCATGACTCCAACCCATTACACCTACACGCGTTTCATCCACTATGCTATAATTCCTTATCATGTAGTTTCTGCTTTCTAGCACATCGTCATTTTCTCTGCCACCATAGTCAATGTTTTCATATGTAGCTTTGCCATAACCAGTACTGCCTCTATATTCAGCCGATACAACTATATATTCTTGCGCCATCAATTCACGAACAATATGTAGGTAATAGGTGGAAAAGTCGGCATGTATTCCACTGTGCGGGAGCACCATTAGTGGATATTTCTTGTTTGGATCGACAGTTTTTGGAATAAACACATATGAGTAGAATTGAAGTTTATTGTCTGCAAATCTATCATCGGCTTTTTTAGGTTTCCATCGTGCAGTACTAGCCAATCGCACTTTATCTATATGTGCCACATCGCCCAGTCGATGAAACCATGTGTTGTCGTCAATCTTTTTCTCTAGAATGTCAAATCGATGTCGGTAATCTTTCACTTCTTGCTTTAGCTCCTTTATTTCCTTTTGCAATGCATTGAAAACTGTAGTATCATTTTGAGCAAATGATGTTGTAGTGATAATTAGAGCAAAAGCCCAAAGCGTAAGTAGTTTTAGTTTGTTGTGCTTCATAAATCTATTGTTTTAAAGGTATACAACAAAAATAGCTATTGTTTTGGATAAAACATAAAATGGACCTCACTATTTACTAGTTTGCTATAGCAACTTTATCTAAAAATAGAATTGCAAACCAACAGTTGCTTGATTTCCCTTGGGACCTTTGTTATTCATGAAAAGACTCATAGGGGAGTAGGAGGCAAAAATTCCACAATGATTTATCCCTGCTTGGAGGAGTATGTCAAAAGTTACAGGGCGAAGGTTCAAATCACCAGGCATTTTCGTTTTTCTTTTCTTGCCATCCACATCTTTCCATACTTTAGATGATGATGCCGTTTTTGCTTTTAATACCACTCCTCCATTCAAGAATATATGAGATTGTTTGCTTACCGGGAAGCTCGTCTCCACAAGCAAAGGAAAGGTCAGATATGTTGCATGTAGGCGTGTGTCTCTATATTCATTACCTACATCAGTAGTTGTAATCACCGATTTATAATCAACCACTTCTATGGCTTTGTTACTTTGAAAATGGATGGAGTTAAACTGTATACCCATACCTGTGTTTCCTCTAAAATTACTCTTTCCAAAGTCGAAGACAACAACTGCAAAATTAAAATTATACTGAAGCGAACGACTCACATTTACAATGGAAGCCATCTCTCCATCAAAGTCAAATCCTTTAGGGAGGTTCGTAAATCCTACTCCAAAACCATTCCAATGATGAGGTCGGCTATTTCTGCGTTTAGCTTTTGGTTTAAATATATCGGGGATAGAAACCATGAAGTTGTTGTTATATTCTTTTTCCACGCTTTTGTCGCCAACATACACACCTTCATATATTTTCTCATTATAAACTGTGTCACCTTCAGCATTTATGCGAAATATATCTACTTTAATATCGTTGTTACTATCGTCAATGACAATTTTCTTATTCTTGTGAATGATAGTATCATTGGTCAGTTCATAGCTCTTGGCATTTGCTAGTATAGGTAGAAGAGCGAAAAGAGCAATTATTAGCTGTTTCATATTGATGTAGTTTTAATTTGTTGTAATTCTAGTTTGATAAAGATGTAATCTTATTTATTTAGTTGGTTTTATAAATAACAGGTTCACTATTTCTTCCGACTCAATATCCCCCTCCATGTAGATGAGAGTTGCTGTGGCATTATCCGATATTTTAAACAGTATATAGCGATTTTTCAGTTTGCCCTCCATCGGTAGTTGGTAATATCCCGAATAGATAATGCCATTTGATATCACTTCTTTTATTTTCTTGGCTAGTTTCTTGTCTGTTTCCAAACTTTGCTGAATCTCATTAGATCGCTTTTTATCGTAAGGCAACGTAATGCTTTTGTAGAAATCGAGATGATAAGATTTAATCACATCATCAGATAACACCACCATAGTACTGCCTTTTTGTTTGCCATATTGCTCAAATATTTTATTTATTGCCAATTGCTTCTGTGCAAACGTTGCTGATGCCATCAAACACATTGCCAACAATGCGATGTATCTGCCATAGCAATATCTCTTTTTTGTTTTGCTCATATTATTTCTCTCCTATAGTTTCTTCAAAAATAGCACTCATCTGTTCTATGAATATATTTTCGTTTGATGATACATTCTCTAACGATTTCTCTGCAAACATTTTCACATCTTCTTTATCGGTAATACGTTTTCCATTTATCCATGCATAGCTTTCACTCCCATTCGAATCGCTCTTACCTGGAGAAAACAAAAAGAACAACGCTATTATAGATGCTGCCGCTACTGCGCTAATATAGAGTGATCTGCCCAACATTGGCTTTCTTTTTATAGTTGGTGTTGGTGCTGGTGATACACCCTTTATTTCTTCTAATGCCTCCAAAGCAACCCGTTCATCTTCTATGTAAGTGAACATTGGAGTCAATTCTTTCAGGTGTTCAGGCAGGTCTTCTTGGTTGAAATAGGTACTCAACATGCGCTCCTCTTCAAGAGAAGTATCACCTTCAAAGTATTTGTTCAACAAGTTATCAATATCCATCATTCTCACCTTTCTTTTTTCTGTTACTTTCTAAATATAAATCACGTAAGCGTTTGCGAGCACGCGATAAGTTGTTTCTCACAGCTTCAGTGCTGATGTTCATAGAGGCTGCAATCTCATCTGTTTCGTATCCATTCAAATCTTTCATTTCAAAAACCTTCTGCTGCATTGGTGGGAGTTTTTTGATAATGCCACGTACTGTTTCGCTGCTATCCTGCATCTCCATCACCTTGTCTGGCAAAGGTTCTTTTGCTATGTGATTATCAAGTAGAGGTTCATGAGAAGTATAATGCTTTGAGCGAACTCTATCGACACTCAAATTTTTCGTCATCGTTGTGCTAAAGGCTGCCACATTGCTAAGCTCCGAGAAGCTTTCTCTCCGATGCCAAATTCTAAGGCACACGTCTTGCACCACGTCTTCAGCATCTGCAACGTTTTTAGTTATTCTATAGGCAATGGAAAGTAATTGTGGACGCAACGGTACAATTATCTTTTTATACTCTTCAATATCCATACTTATATACTCGACGAATAAGTAGCTTGAAACGTATCATCGATTAGCAGTTATTTTGTAGAAGGTGTTGTTTGTTTATTATTTAGAGGCGATTGGTATATATTTACTGTTTGCGATGAGCATTCTTTAGAAAGTAGTACCCATTCTTTTGCACCACTTTTGCCGACACAGTTTTTGCATCGTGATAGAATATAGCAGTTCTCTCTTCTTCAACCACCTTATCAAGCAGTCGTTTTTTCTCTTCCATAGCTAGTGCAGCGTTGTTGTCATAAGCCGACAACCATCCAAGCGATACATGAGCAGAGGTTGGTACTACATCGCCAGGATAGACAATTTTTTCATTTTTGGTATCAATAAACGCAGCTATTTGTCCAGATGTGTGTCCGTCATAAAGCTTTAAACTAAAGCCTTTTAACAGCTCCACATCTTCATTAATTAGTTTTAATTGATTAGCATTATATATTGGTTCAATGTTTTCTGGATAGAATGCATCTTTTTCATAAAGAAGTGGGCTGCGATAGTTTTCCCATTGTGCCTTGCTCAACCAATAGGTAGCATTGGTAAATGTAGGAATAGCTTTCTTATCTTTATCAAAACAAGTGGCATATCCACAGTGATCGAAATGGAGGTGTGTTAATACAACATCAGTAATTTCATGAGGCTCATATCCAATTCCTTTTATCTCTTCTACTATATCTTTCAAGTTATGAGGCTGATAAAACTTCAGTTCATGTTTGTTACCCACGCCTGTATCAATAAGTATACGTCTGTTTTCTGTTTCCACAAAAAGACAACGCATAGCCATTACACAAAGGTTTTTTTCATTACATGGATATTTACGCTCCCAATACATTTTTGGTATAGGACCAAACATTGCCCCGCCATCTGCCATAAAATATCCCGATTCTATGATGTGAAACTTAATCATTCGTTGTATTTTTGTACAAAATTAATCAAAAGGTTCGAGTTTAGATAATTATAAGCAAGGCATATAGCTATTATAATCAGTTGGATTGTCTTTCGTTTATAGTTTTGAACGAATCTAAGAAAAGAGAAATAGAAAATGTTTATTGCAGAGCAGAAAAAGAGAGAAAATATAGCGGAGTATTTGCTTTATATGTGGCAGTTGGAAGATATCTTACGCGCATTTGAGTTGGATATCGATAAAGTTCAACAAAGGTTGATTGACACTACAAATCATTCAGATGAAAAGAAAGAGGCGGCTCGTCAATGGTATACTAAATTAATAGAGCAGATGAAATTGGAGGGAGTTGAGAAAGTGGGACATCTTAATCAAAATAAAGAACTGCTCGACGACTTAAACCTTGTTCATTCGCAGCTGATAAAAAACGCAAATGAAACAGAGTATATAGAGGCTTATTACAAAACATTGCCATACATTCATGAGCTAAAACAAAAAACTACAGATGAAGCAATCTCCGATATAGAAGTTTGTTTTACAGCTCTCTATGGTTATCTATTATTAAAACTACAAAAGAGAGAGATATCACCAGATACTACATCAGCAGTATCGCAAATATCACATCTATTGCGTAGTTTGTCAGAAAAGTACAGTTCATTATCTAAAAACTAGAAGTAAAATGGCTATATATACAGGATCTACAAAACATTTGGGGGGAACCGAAAAAGTAACCATGAAAGAGCAATATTATTATGGCTTAGTTCAAAAGAGAGTATTGGTTATCGGTGCAACTGGTCAGCTTGGCAGCGAATTGAAAGAGTTTAATAGCGAACACAAGAGCATGTTTCAGTATTTTTATACCGGATCGGCTGATTTAGATATCACACAGCTTGACGCTGTGCGGAACTATATTGAACAAAACTCTATTGAATATATCGTCAATTGTGCTGCATACACTATGGTAGATTGGTGCGAGTCGGATGTAGAAGTGTGCAATGCAGTTAATCATTTTGGAGCAGAGAATTTAGCCAAAGCGGCTGCAGAGTTTAATTGTAAGTTGATACATGTTTCCACAGACTATGTTTTTGATGGCAAAGCAAATGAGCCCTATCGCGAGGATTCACCAGTAAACCCATTATCGGTATACGGCAAAGCAAAACTTAGAGCTGAAGAAGCCGTTATGTCTATTGCTCCAAATTCGATAATTATACGCACTGCTTGGCTCTATTCTTCATACAAGGTGAATTTTGTGAAAACAATGTTGCGCCTTATGAGTGAAAAAGAGGAGTTGACAATTGTAAACGATCAGTATGGCACACCCACTTATGCACGAGATTTAGCTGAAGCAATCACTGTCATATTAGATAGAGCAGAAAGCGGCGAATGGAAAAAAGGTATTTATCATTTTTCAAATCTTGGAGAAACTACATGGTATGGTTTTGCTAAAAAGATAAAGCAACTATCTAACATAGAGGGCTGTCAATTAAAGCCTATTCCTACTAAGGATTACCCAACTGCAGCAGTTCGCCCATTATACACAGTGTTGGATAAATCGAAAATACAGAACACATTTCATTTCACTATTCCACATTGGGAGGTGAGTTTAGAGAAGTTTTTAAATAAACTTCGCGAAGAAAATAAGCAATAAAGAAATTCGTGCCTAGAGCACATTTCAAAAGATAAATGCCAACAAGATACATATGAGTATTAAGAAAGAGATACAAAAACGTCGTACGTTTGCTATTATAAGTCACCCTGATGCGGGTAAAACAACACTTACCGAGAAGCTACTGCTTTTTGGAGGTGCTATTCACATTGCTGGGGCAGTTAAGTCTAACAAGATTAAAAAATCTGCAACATCAGATTGGATGGATATTGAGAAACAGCGTGGTATATCGGTTGCCACATCTGTTATGGGATTCGATTATGAAGATCATAAGATAAATATCTTAGACACACCCGGTCACCAAGACTTTGCAGAAGACACCTACCGGACACTTACCGCTGTAGATAGTGTGATTGTGGTAGTAGACGTTGCAAAAGGTGTGGAGCAGCAAACACGTAAACTAATGGAGGTGTGCCGAATGCGCAATACACCTGTTATGATATTTGTGAATAAACTAGATAGAGAGGGTCGCGACCCATTCGATATATTGGATGAGTTGGAAGAGGAGTTGCAAATCAATGTGCGTCCTTTGAGTTGGCCTATCGAAATGGGTGACAGGTTTAAGGGTGTTTACAATTTGTATCAAAAGAGTCTCGATTTGTATCAGCCAAACAAGCAAAAAGTAACAAAGACCATATCGGTAAAAGACATTAATGAGGCTGACCTTGAAACTCATATAGGTGAATCTTTAGCAGAAACACTTCGTGAAGAGGTTGAATTGATTAGTATTTATCCAGAGTTTAAAAGAGATGAATATCTTGCAGGCAAGTTAGCCCCTGTCTTTTTTGGTTCTGCTTTGAATAATTTTGGGGTAAAAGAACTCTTAGACTGCTTTGTTGATATAGCACCCTCTCCTCGTCCAATTGTTGCTGAAGAGCGCAAGGTCGATCCTTATGAAGAGGGATTTAGTGGATTTGTATTCAAAATTCATGCTAATATGGACCCTAACCATCGTTCACGTATTGCTTTTTTGAGAATCTGTTCAGGAAGATTTGAACGAAATGTCAACTACAAACATGTTCGTTTCGATAGAATGATGCGTTTCTCCTCACCCACAGCTTTCATGGCTCAGAAAAAAGAGATTCTAGATGAAGCTTATGCAGGTGATATAGTTGGTTTGCCAGATACAGGCAACTTCAAGATTGGCGATACATTAACATCAGGAGAAGACTTGCACTTCAAAGGTTTGCCAAGTTTCTCACCAGAAATGTTTAAGTACATCGAAAATGCCGATCCAATGAAGTCAAAACAACTGCATAAAGGTATAGAGCAGTTGATGGACGAAGGCGTGGCGCAGCTATTTACAAACCAATTCAATGGTCGACAAATAATTGGTACAGTTGGTCAACTTCAATTTGAGGTTATCGAGTATCGCTTGTTGCATGAGTATGGTGCTCAATGTCGCTGGGAACCAATAAGCTTATATAAAGCATGTTGGATTGAAAGTGATAACGCTGAAGAGTTAGAAGATTTCAAAAGGCGCAAGTATCAATACATGGCACACGATAAACAGGGTAGGGATGTATTTCTAGCCGAATCGAGCTATATGTTGATGATGGCTCAACAAGATTTTAAGAATATTAAATTTCACTTTACTTCTGAGTTTTAATTACGCATAACTAATGTTTGTTAAGCCTTTAAACTAAAGTCGTATAGTTATTGTTCTGTTGATGTACTATATGATAGAATAACTTTAAAATTATCAGTTATGGATGAATTAAGA
This sequence comes from Bacteroidales bacterium, assembly GCA_012840785.1. GTDB lineage: Bacteria > Bacteroidota > Bacteroidia > Bacteroidales > Dysgonomonadaceae > UBA2632. The sequence continues at coordinate 3,347 of DUVZ01000066.1, read as the reverse complement.
TTTAAAGGAAAGTGGAACCAGTTAAAAGGAAAAGCAAAACAACAATGGGGCAATCTCACTGACGATGACTTAACTTACATTGAAGGAAAGGAAGATGAGCTTTACGGTAAAATGCAAGAGAAAACTGGTAAAAGTAAAGATGAAATTAGAAAGTGGTTTGATAAGCAAATGGAAGACTTAGATTAAGATATTAATCTTGCACAGTTTATCAAACTCTAAATGAATATACAATGGATAGTAAAAGAAACAACACTTTTGCTATCCATTTTTATTTACAGAGGAATCAAATAAGCCGATATAATATGACTTCCCAATCCAAGCAATACAAAAACATGAAAAATGGTGTGCACAAACTCCTTTTTAGCCAATGCATATACCACCGAGCCAATAATATAGAACAACCCTCCAATTGCTAGCCAATACAGCACAGAAAGACAATCATTCTCTATTGCCACCCTAATTGTGGGTCTTATTGCAACAAGTACAGTTAGCCCCATCAAGACATACGATGCAGTCTTTAAATGACTATTCTTTTTAATAGGCCTGAAATTAAAACCAATCCCAATTAAAGCAATTACCCACACTATAATAAAGAGCGACCAGCCCCACATACCCTCTTTACGCAGCAGTATTAAAGAGAATGGAGAGTAGCTTGCAGCAATCAATATATAGATACTGGCATGATCAAAATGTCGAAGCATCTTCTTTGTTTTAGGTTTTTGCACATAATGATATATGGTAGAAGAGAGCATACAAACAAACATTCCAAACCCAAAAATAGTATGTGCCAATATAGCCCAACTGTTTCCTGCAGCAGATGCTTTAGATATAAGAATATAAGAGCCCACCACTGCCATCAACACTCCAAATGCATGGGTAAGATAGTTTGCTTTTTCCTCTCTTTCGGTGTAGAACTTCAAGTATGCCATAAATTATATTTTAGAGACTTTTGTTATTATCAAACAATCTGCTCCTTGCCACCATACATGCACCCACAATTCCCGCTTTCTTTTTCAGCTTCGACATCTCTATTTTTGAGTCTCTATTTACAAGGCTCAGAGAGTGTTTTCTTATTGCACTCTTTATTGGTAGCAATAGAAATCCCTCTACTTGCGATAGCAGTCCACCAATAACAACCAACTCTGGATTAAATATATTGATAAGCCCTGCAATATATTTGCCCAGTGTATAGCCTACATCTTCAATAATTTCAATACACAATGGATCTTCCTTAGCAACAGCATTCAAAATATCAGTTAGAGTTAGTTTATTTAAATCTTTCACTTCCTCAGTTAGAATAGAACTTTCACCATTGTTTATTCGTTCAATCACCATTCGGTGTATAGCCATACCCGATGCCTCTGTTTCTAAACAACCTTTTTTCCCACAGTGACAAAGAATCTCATTATCAAATATGGGAAAGTGACCAAACTCACCCGAGAAACCCGATTTGCCATAGTAAGGTTTTCCATCTATAATAATTCCTATGCCAAGACCCCAACTGATATTTACAAAAATAACATTCTTCTCACCTTCCACTACTCCTGCCATATATTCCCCCAAAGCCATGGCACGTGTATCATTATCGATGCCCACATTGAAATTGAGTTTTTCTGTCATAATTTCTGTGATAGGTTGCTCGCTAAAGTAGAAACTACTATAGCTATACCCCGATTCAGGGTTTACCCGTCCCGATATATTGAGATTAATATTAAAGAGTCGCTCTTTAGGAACCTTCACATTATCTATATAGTTTTGAAGATGTTTATGGAGGATATCAAATGATTCAGGTGTGTTTTCAAATTCAAACTTTATACCCATTTTATAATCTATCATCTCGCCTTTAAAGTTCATCAAGGCAATATTGAGGTGCTCTCTGCTCATGTCTGCACCAATAAAATAGATAGAGTCTGGTTTCAGCCCATACAAAATAGGATATCTGCCTCCTGATGTTTGCACTTTACCATACTCTATTATAAGCTCTTGCTCTTGGAGCTCGTTTATGAATTTGGTTATAGTAGGGATGCTTAAATCCAACTCTTTAGATAATTCAGTAATAGTATTATTACCTTCATTGATAAAGTAGTTGATTATGTTTTTCTTTATCTGAACGTTTTTTGCGTTCTTATCGTATTTTAGAAAGAAGCTTTTGGTCATATCATCAAGTAAAATAGGAAGGTGGTAAATTAAAAGAATACACTTGTCACTGCAAAGATAATAAATAAATTGTTTAAGTGTTCTTTTGCTTCATTTATAAATACTTATTCCAAAATATTATAACTTTTAAGACTCTTTATTCTTAAATACAGTTTATATTTGAACGAGAAAGTCATTATTTCGGCACTAAATAGAGCTCCCATCTATTAGTTACAAGTATTATTCACATCTTGATAGGCTCAAATTTTAAAAATTTAGATAAATTGGAGATTTCTATTGCTAAAATCTGGATAAGAATGCGTAAATTTGGTGTCCATATTACAGTAGATAAAATAAACCCTATAAAATAAATTTATTATGAGTTTTTTGACTAACGACAAACTTACAATTGTAGGAGCTGCAGGTATGATTGGCTCTAACATGGCACAAACTGCTGCTATGATGCGTCTAACCCCCAATATTTGCCTATACGACCCCTTCGCCCTTGGCTTAGAAGGTGTAGCAGAAGAGATGGCTCACTGCGGTTTCGAAGGTGTTAACTTTACATTTACAACAAGTGTAGAAGAGGCTTTTACCGATACAAAATATATGATCTCTTCGGGTGGTGCACCACGTAAAGATGGGATGACTCGCGAGGACCTACTAAAAGGTAATGCAGAGATTGCTGCACAACTTGGTAAAGATATTAAATCTTATTGCCCAGACTTGAAGCACTTAACTGTTATTTTCAACCCAGCTGATATTACTGGATTAGTTGCATTAATACATGCAGGTTTGAAACCAACACAAGTAACTACTTTGGCTGCATTAGATAGCACTCGTTTGCAAAACGAATTGGCCAAACATTTTGGTGTTAAACAAAGTGAAGTTACTAATACACGTACTTACGGTGGTCATGGTGAGCAAATGGCTGTTTTTGCATCAACTGCAAAAGTTAACGGTAAACCATTGACGGACCTTATCGGAACTTCAGAATTAACCAATGAAGACTGGGAAGCACTTAAATCGAGAGTGAAAAAAGGTGGTGCAAATATCATCAAACTTCGCGGTCGTTCATCATTCCAAAGCCCTTCGTACGTTTCAGTTGAAATGATACGTGCAGCAATGGGTGGCGATTCATTCCGTTGGCCTTCAGGTTGCTATGTAAACACTGGCGACTACAACCACATTATGATGGCTATGGAAACATC
>DUVZ01000065.1 GCA_012840785.1 Bacteroidales bacterium | reverse complement strand
ATGAGTGAACTCTTTTTCGTGTGGCGGAAGGTGGTAGTGAAGAATAAACTCTATCTCTGGAACGTCCAATCCGCGTGCAGCTAAATCAGTTGCCAAGAGTATTCGAGTTGTTCCATTTCTAAACTTGATAAGTGCACGCTCTCTATCCATTTGCTCCATGCCGCCATGATAGGGCTCGTGCTGTATGTTGTGGTCGTTTAAGTAATCGCTCACTCGATCGAGTGCATCCCTGAAATTGCAAAAAATAATCCCTGGTTTGTGTCCAATATATTGAAGTGCTTTTGCAAGAGATTGAAGTTTGTCTTTTTCTGGTGAGAGGAGTGTTTTGATGGTCAACTCCGACTCTCCCTTATCAACATAATTGATGAGGGTTGGCTTTTGCAGCCCTACAAACCTTGGTATATGAGTTTCGCTTGTAGCAGAGGTTAGAATTCTTTGTTTAACATTAGGGAGTGCATCTATAATCTCGGTCATCTCTTTTTCGAAACCTATCTCTAACGATTTGTCGAACTCGTCCAATATAAGGGTGTTGATATACTCTAGGGGGAATCTGTCTCGCCTTATTCGATCGGCTACGCGGCCTGGTGTGCCAATAAGGATGGCGGGACGGTGTCGTAGATCAATTTTGTCTTCCGAGCCTGATCGTCCACCATATACTGCATTTACTTTAAAGCCAGAACCCATGTTTCGAGCCACTTGCTCTATCTGTTGTGCCAACTCTCGTGAGGGAACCAGTATAAGCAGTTGAATCTCTTCGCATTCTCTGTCCAAACGCTCGATGAGGGGTAAAAGAAATGCTAACGTTTTACCTGTACCAGTATGAGAGAGCAACACCACGTCCGATTTTGATTGTATGGCTTTGCTAGCTCTCTCCTGCATGGGATTGAGGGCTGTAATTTCAAATTTATTTAGAATTGACTCTATTGTATCTTTTTTGTTTTCTGACATTTAGTTTTTCTATTTATATTCTTTGGGTAGTTTTCTAGCTTTTGTTGCTTGTTCGAAAACATACCCAATTTTTAAAAGTTTATCTTCTTCAAATGGTCTTGCTATAAAGGTAAGACCTGCAGGTTTACCAGATTTTCTATAGCCCATGGGAACAATGAGGCATGGATATTTGGCTGCAGCAGCAAAACCTGCATTTAGGTTGTTTACAGACAATATTACATCCAGTTGATGTGCTTGCATGGGTGTTTCAAAATAGCGTACACCTTCGTTATGCAGTCTTGTTCTCAGTTGGTTGTGCTGGTCTTCTGTAAGATCTAATGCCACCATTCCTTCAAAAAGAGCCTGTCCATAAGGAATTCTTATTGATGCGTCCTCTCTGTTATACGCTGCAATTTCTTCTATTGTGCGCAGTGTTATATCATCATTGGCATATCTGTTAAGGTATTGGGGAAGGTCTGTTTTCATATCAGCACTCAGTAAATCGTTAAATCCCTCAAAGTTTATTCTTATTGGTTCAAATTCGACGGCGATACCACCCATTGAAACAAGAGTTTCAACACTTTGCTTGTATATAGGGTCTGTTAAGAGTTTGCTGTTTACTCCAAATCGCATTCCTTCTATTGTTGCAGATGTAAGCTCTGTGAGATACTCTATCTCTTCAGGAATATCCTTCGATGCACTGTCTTCTGGGTCTT
>DUVZ01000064.1 GCA_012840785.1 Bacteroidales bacterium | reverse complement strand
TGGCTCGAAGAGGGTAAGCTTAAATATGAAGAGACAGTAGTGGAAGGATTTGAATCTATACCACAAGCATTTATCGATCTTTTCAGCGGTAAAAACAAAGGCAAAATGATTGTAAAAGTATAACCTCAGCAAAAAAAGAAACAATGAACAACTTCGAATATAAAAACCCAACCAAAATACTTTTGGCAAAGGCAAAATAGAAAAACTTTCTCAAGAAGTTTCAAAACAGTACAACATTCTATTACTTTATGGAGGTGGAAGCATCAAAAAGAATGGTGTGTACAATCAGGTAATGAATGCTTTATCTGAGCACAAAGTAGTAGAATTTGGAGGTATTCCTCCCAATCCTGAATATAGTGTATTGATGGAAGCTCTGAAAGTAATCAAAGAAGAAAAGATAGATTTTCTACTGGCTGTTGGTGGAGGTTCGGTTATTGATGGGACTAAATTTCTATCGGCTGCAGCACTCTTCGACGGAGAAGAGCCGTGGGATATAATGACCAAAAGAGCACCTATAAATAAGGGTATGCCTTTTGGAACAGTATTAACCCTTCCTGCTACAGGCTCTGAGATGAATTCGGGTTTCGTAATTAATAGAGAAGAGACAAAAGAGAAGCTATCAGCTGGTGGAGATGCATTTTATCCTCAATTCTCGATTCTAGACCCCGAAGTTGTGAAATCTATTCCTCAACGTCAAATAGCAAACGGTATTGCCGATGCCTACACTCATGTGTTAGAGCAATATATGACCTATCCAATGGGAGGGCTTCTTCAAGACAGATTTGCAGAGGGCATTCTTCAAACATTAATTGAGATAGCTCCTGTAGTTATGAAAGATTCGTCGGATTATAAAGCAGCCTCCAACTTTATGTGGAGTTGCACCATGGCTCTTAACGGATTAATAAGCAAAGGAGTGCCAGAAGACTGGGCAACACATATGATGGGGCACGAACTAACAGCACTGTTTGGTATAGATCATGCTCGCACATTAGCCATTTTAGCACCAAATCACTTTCTATATAACTTTGAAGCAAAGAAAGCTAAGCTCGCTCAATATGCAGAACGTGTTTGGAATGTGACAGAAGGAGATGAAGACCAAAAGGCGAAAGTTGGTATCAAAAAAACGGAAGAGTTTTTTCACTCATTGGGGATTAAAACAAAACTATCTGAATATACCGATAACTATGAAGGAGTAGCAGAAGAGATAGCCAAACGATTTACAGACAGAAAATGGTTTGGACTTGGCGAAAACAGATCGTTGAAACCAGAAGATGTGAAAAAGATAGTTGAAATGAGCCACTAAGCTATCATAAAACTCAATTGAAACAGATAATCGAAAAAACAGATAGATAAAAAAGGTATACTGAGCTAAACTTAGCTTGGTGTGCCTTTTTACTTTTTAAAAAACAATAAACTCAATAAATATTTATGACACAATCATTACTCTACTCACCTTATACAATAAAAGGACTTACAATCCCTAACAGAATAGTTGTTTCACCCATGTGTCAGTACAGCTCAAAAGATGGCATGGCAAACGATTGGCACTTAGTGCATTTGGGATCTCGCGCAGTGGGTGGTGCAGGGCTTATCATGACAGAGGCTGCAGCAATACTGCCCGAAGGAAGAATATCTC
>DUVZ01000063.1 GCA_012840785.1 Bacteroidales bacterium | reverse complement strand
TGTTGCTATGTATTGTGGTTTCAATCTTACCAATCATCATCATGCACTAGCAGATGCGGAGGCTTGTGCGGCGATTGCTTTGAAAACGCTATAAATTAAAAGTGAGAAATTAAAAATTAAAACTTGTTGTCTTGTCCTGAATTAGGTTGACACTATTTGACGCTAAATTTACGTCAAGATGTCAAGAAAGATAATTCGGTACAGTGATTGCTTTAAGCGAAATGTAGTTTCAGAAGTTGAAAAAAACGGGCTTACGATTCAACAAGCTCGTGATCGTTTTGGGATTAAGGGAACAAACACTATTCAACTTTGGTTAAAGAAATACGGAAGGAATCATTTATTAAACAAAGTTGTAAGAGTGGAAACAAAAGATGAAATTAATGAGTTGAAACAGCTTCGTGAAGAGAATAAACGTTTAAAGATTGCTTATGCTGAGCTGGCAATCGATCATAAGTTGAGTGAAAAAGTGCTTGAAAAGGCTGATGAGTTAATGGGTTTGGATTTAAAAAAAAAGTACGAACAAGCGTTATCACAGAAGTCAAAGACGAAATAACTGTGACTCGTAGTTGTGCCTACTTCGGTATAAGTAGAAGCGGCTACTATGCAAGCTGCAAGGGAAAAGAAAAGGTTGCATTGGAAGAGGCTATAGTATTGGACCTAGTACATGAAGTGCGACATATAATGCCTAGAATTGGCGGTAAAAAGCTTTACAGCATGTTGCGCCAGGATCTGCATAGCATAGCAAAGATTGGACGAGATAAATTGTTTGATATTTTACGAAAAAACAATTTGTTAGTAGAGCGCAAAAAGGATTATACACGCACTACAGACAGCTATCACAGGTTTTACGCATACAAGAATTTATTGTACGACAAAACGTTGACTCGCCCTAACGAATGCTATGTTTCAGATATAACATATTTGCGAACTGATAATGGTTTCGTATATTTGTTTTTAATAACAGATGCCTATTCGCGTAAAATTGTTGGTTGGTGCTTGTCTCGAAGCTTAGCCATTGAAGGAGGCCTAACGGCTTTAAATATGGCTTTAAGGCAGCGCAAAGATTCTTTTTCGTTGATACATCATTCAGATAGAGGTATACAATATTGTGCCAATGACTATGTCAAGAAACTAACTAAGCACAAAGTAGATATTAGCATGACAGAGGAAAATCACTGTTATGAGAATGCATTAGCTGAACGTGTAAATGGCATATTGAAAGATGAGTTTCTATTAGATTCCACTTTCAAAAATTACGATCAAACTTTACGAGCAGTAAAACAAGCAGTGAAAACATATAATGAATTGCGTCCGCACTGGTCACTAGATTTAAAAACACCAAACGAAGTGCACCTAAAGAAAGCGGCATAAAAAAATTCTTGTTTAAACAAGAAGGAATAATGGAATTAAACAGAGTATAAACAGTCAAATAAGTGTCTACTTATTCTAGGACGTGACATGGTGCGAGAAATTTGGCATTATGTATTGAGCGCAGACTCGTAATTCGTAATTCAGAGTTCGTAATTGAGCCCTACAGGGCGTTGCGGCTAGAGTCCGCATCGACCATTGGCTTTAAATAATGGTTAATTATTAATTATCAATTAATCATTAACCACTGCCTCCACCCTGTATCCTTCATCCCGCAATCGCTGTATCAGCCCATCTTTGCCCACCAAGTGGAGGCACCCCACAGCAATGAACGACGATTTTTTGCTCATCATTTCGGGCAGGCGTTCCATCCACTTTTCGTTGCGGGCTTTGTTTAGCAAATCTTTCTCGCCCTCTACGCTGGGGCAGGGGTTGTTGGGGTCGTCTTCTTCATATAGTTTTGCCATGGCTGTGAGGTCTTGTGCAAAGTAGGCATCCATCAGTTTGTCCATCTGCTGCTTGCCATAATCCATGTTTTTGATGTTGCACATCAACACTTCGGCTTGACGCTCAATAGATTGTGTGCCAAACAACACGGTTATCTGGTCTTCCACACTCTCCAAGCCCAATGTTTGGCGGTATCTGTCGCGTGCTTCTTTCTGAAAATGCTCGTCCATGCTCATCTCCTCTTCATCGGTGGGGTAAAACTTTTTGTACATCATTACCGATAGCAGGGTGTTTAGCATGGCGGGTTTCATGCTCCCCATTTGTTCGAGCCCTGCACCCACATATTCTTTTAGGGTTTCGTCTAAAAAATTTCTGTCGTCATCGCTCAAAAGTGTGTCGTAGTCGTATCCTTCGGGCATAAGCGATGCTATCATGAGTTGCATTTGCATCTCTCCGGTATTGTTCATATCCAGTTCGCCAATGGTTTGCTGTGTAGCTATAAAAGCCTCTTCCCATCCGTCGATGCTATCGAGAAAGGATAGGGGCGCAAGATGGTGTGTGCCAAAGAGGTACGACGGTTTTTCGAGCTTGTTGCCCGATATTTTCCATAGCAGCCCAGTTTCTTGTTGTGGTGCTGGCTGTGCACACGATGTGAGGCTGATGCTCAGTAGTAGCAAATAGGTAAATGTTTTGTGTAGCATTTTGTTTGTTTTAATTGTATACTATTTTTTCCTCTTTCGATTTGCCCACGCCTATCCAATCGAATAGGATGCAGAAGATGGTGAACGAGGGGATAACGTCTGTAATGGGTAGTATTTCTTCTATAAATGTGAATGCGGCTGTGTATTTTCCGCGCTTTTTGCCAAACATACGGTAACTGATTTTGGCTGCAATGGGTGCCCAAATAATGTCGGTAAACTCTCCAACGCCGGGTATGGCAAAGCTCAACATTCCCACGCCGTCTAGTAGCAGGCAGAGGATTAGTTTTTTTACTTTGTAGCTCATTGATTTTTTTAGTTAAGAGTTTAAAGGTAAAAATTAAAAGTGAATAGGCAAGAATTATGAATGAAGAATTAAGAATGAAGAGTGAGGAGTTTTGGTGAGTTGTAATGCGTGACGCGTAATCTGTAGTGCGTGAACAGTAAACAGTGAACAGTTGACTGCTAGTATCTAATAGCAAAAGACAGCAGCTAATAGGCAACAGGGCAGCCACCAGCCAGCAAAACCGCTAACCACCAACTACCCTGCACATTAACCATCAACCATCAACCATTGATAATTAACAATTAACCATTACTCTTGTCTTTTTCCCAACTCCTTATCAAACATATAAATGGCATGTCCTTTATCGCCAATAAGATTGAGGGCATCCAAAATTTCTTGCACCGACTCTTCCTCTTCTACCTGCTCGCTAACGAACCACTGTAGCATGTTTTCTGTGGCATAGTCTTTCTCTTCGCGTGCAAGGGTTACCAAATCGTTGATAAGGCCAGTTACCACCTTTTCGTGTGCCAAAGTTTCTTCGAAAGCCTCTTTTAGTGTGCTCCAGCTTGTGTCAACTTTTTCGATTGGCTGTAGCTCTACTTTGCTACCTCTTGCTGCCATATACTCCATAAATTTCATTGCGTGCTCTTGCTCTTCGTGAAATTGCAGTGTAAACCAATTGGCAACTCCTGACAATCCCTCGTGAGTATAATGGTTCGACATTGAAAGGTAGAGATAAGCAGACCAAAGTTCGGCATTAATTTGTTTGTTGATTGCGTTTTCTAATTTTTTACTAAGCATAATTTTTCTGTTTTTTTTGAAAATTTGTTGTAGACGCTATTATGCGCCATTAATTAAAGTTGATATCTATAAATAACAGATAACTCTTTCGATTGTTTTTGGAGATAGCGATTGTTATTCAATTTAAATTGTAGGGTGGAGTGGTTGCTTTTTTTTGGCAATAAAATATTAGAGCCAAAAAGGGGGTGTAAAATTCTTATAAATGAAAATAATAACTAAATTTGTAGCTCAATACAAAAGAGATAGTTTATATATAACCGACTATACAAACTACAAACGATAGGAATGATAGAACACGAAGGAATTATAGACAATATTAGCGGAAACCGCTATACCGTGAGGATAACACAAGCCACTGCATGTAGCGAATGTCACGCCAAGGATGCATGCATATCGGCAGATACCAAAACAAAAATGGTGGATGTGGTAGACACATCGGGCAGATTTAAAGTGAATGAGAAGGTGATGCTTGCTGGCAAAACCTCTATTGGCTACAAGGCTGTGCTATGGGCTTTTGTGCTTCCGTTGATTCTTTTAATTGGTGTGGTGCTTTTATCGGTGAGGGTGTGGGGTGTGGGCGAGTTGCAAGCTGCTTTAATTTCTTTAGTAGCGCTTGTGCCATACTATGCTCTTTTGTATATTATGCGCCACAAAATGGGTGAAAAACTAGCATTTACAATAAAAAAACTAAACTACGAATAGGTATGAATACGATGTTAATGGCTGCGGGTATATTGGGCGCTGTGGGCGCTGGTGGAGCTACCATCTTATACTTCATAGGTCAGAAGTTTAAAGTGTATGAAGATCCTCGTATCGAGCCCGTACAGGATGCTTTGCCAGGGGTAAACTGCGGTGCATGCGGTTTTCCGGGTTGTAGTGCTTTTGCCGAGGCTTGTGTTGAAGCCGAAGAGCTGGATGGATTGAACTGTCCGGTGGGTGGAGCCGAAACTATGGCAAAAGTGGCTTCTGTATTGGGCAAAGAGGCGGGCACGGCAGTAAAAAAAATTGCGGTGGTGCGCTGTAATGGTACGTGTGAGAATCGTCCACGACAAAATGAGTATGACGGGGCTACTAGCTGTGCTATTGCGGCGCAGTTGTATGGTGGCGATACCGATTGCTCGTTTGGATGTTACGGATTGGGAGATTGCGAGGCGGTGTGTCCGTTTGATGCAATACACGTAAATCCAGAAACGTTGATTCCGGAGGTGGACGAGGAGAAGTGTACTGCATGTAACAAGTGTGTGGTGGCTTGTCCCAAAAACATTATCGAGTTGCGCAAGCAGGGTCCGAAATCGCGTCGCATATTTGTGAGCTGTGTAAACCAAGACAAGGGTGCACCAGCGCGCAGGGCTTGCAATGTGGCATGTATTGGTTGTGGCAAGTGCGTAAAGGCTTGTCCGTTTGATGCCATTACTATGGAAAACAATTTGGCTTATATCGACGATGATAAATGTAGACTGTGTCGCAAGTGTGTGGCAGAGTGTCCTACAGGGTCGATTTGGGAATTGAATTTTCCACCACCACGCAAAAAGGAGCCAAAAGCCGAAACTGCTGATGTGGAAGCTTAATATGGATAGAGAAGAGATTACTAATAAATAATATAACTAAATAAGGAGCAGTTGGTTTTGTCCAAATTTGAAGAACTAAACATTTCGATGACGGATTGGATTGATTGCTTAATAATAGTATGTTAAAAACATTTCGAATTGGTGGTATACACCCAAAAGAGAATAAATTTTCTGCCGGAAGGGCTATCGAGTCGATAGAGATACCGGATGAGGTAGTTGTTCCGTTGGCTCAACATATTGGGGCGCCGTGTCAGCCTGTTGTGAAGAGGGGCGACGAGGTGAAGGTGGGTACATTGCTGGGAAAGAGCGTTGGCTTTGTGTCGGCAAATATTCACTCGCCGGTGTCGGGCAAGGTGAAGAAAATAGATAGTGCACTAGATGCAAGTGGGTATAAACGCAACGCTGTAGTGATAGCTGTAGAGGGCGATGAATGGGACGAGCAGATAGACCGTAGCGAAGCCCTAGTGCGAGAGTGCAATTTATCGGCAAAAGAAATTATAGAGAAAATATCGGCAGCGGGCATTGTGGGTATGGGAGGGGCTACCTTCCCCACGCATGTAAAACTAACTCCCCCGCCTGGCACAAAAGCCGAGGTGCTTATTATAAATGGAGTGGAGTGTGAGCCATATCTCACCGCCGACCATACATTGATGATGGAGAAGACAGAGGAGGTTCTGGTTGGTATCCAATTGTTGATGAGGGCTGTCAACGTTAACCGGGCAGTGGTTGGTATCGAAAACAACAAACCCGATGCAATAAAGAAATTTGCACAAGCTGCCAAATCTTATAAAGGCATAGAGGTGCAGGCACTAAAAGTGCAGTATCCGCAAGGGGGCGAGAAGCAGCTGATAGATGCTGTGATACGCCGTCAGGTGCCAAGTGGAGCGCTACCGATATCGGTGGGGGCTGTGGTGCAAAATGTGGGAACAGCCTTTGCAGTGTATGAAGCTGTGCAAAAAAACAAACCTTTGATAGAGCGCATAGTAACGGTGACGGGCAAAGATGTTGCGAAACCGTGCAATGTGTTGTCGCGTATTGGTATTCCGCTGAGCAAGCTGATTGAGCATGCTGGTGGGCTGCCCGAAACGACTGGAAAGGTGGTTAGTGGCGGACCCATGATGGGCAAGGCTGTGGCAAGTATAGAGATACCTGTTACGAAAGGCACATCGGGCATATTGATTGTGCCCACGCTAGAGGCGCGCCGCAAGCAGATGAAAGATTGCATAAAATGTGCCAAGTGTGTGAGTGTGTGCCCAATGGGTATCAACCCCACAACTTTGATGACGCTTACCGAGTATGAAGAGTGGGACAAAGCAGAAAAAGAGCGTATCTTCGACTGTATAGAGTGTGGATCGTGTAGCTTTACATGTCCGTCCGACCGTCCATTGCTCGATTACATCCGTTTGGGTAAAGGCAAGGTAATGGGCATTATGCGTGCTAGAAAAAACTAAATAAAATTAATACAAACTTCAAAATATTGAATCCTTATATATAAAGGATTTGGACTATGAAAAATAAACTTATAGTATCACCTTCGCCACACATTCATAGTGGAGACAGCATTGAGAAAAACATGTATGGAGTGCTTATTGCGCTTGTGCCTGCTTTTATTGTTTCGCTGTATGTGTTTGGCATCGACGCTTTTATTATAACGTTGGCATCGGTTGTGTTCTGTATTATTACAGAGTATGTGGTGCAGCGTTTTATGTTTAAAAAAGAACCCACTATTTTTGATGGGTCGGCAATTATTACCGGAGTGCTGCTTGCATTTAATGTGCCATCAAACCTGCCTATTTGGATAGTAGCCATTGGAGCTATTGTAGCCATTGGGGTGGGCAAGATGTCGTTTGGGGGGCTGGGCAATAATATATTCAACCCCGCACTGCTTGGACGTGTGTTTTTGTTGATATCGTTTCCCTCGCAGATGACTTCGTGGCCCCTGCCAAGCACAGTAGAGGCTGTAGATGGTATGACGGCTGCAACTGTGTTGAGCAATGTGAAATACAACCCCACAGAATTGATTTCTCTTTCGGATATGTTTTTTGGCTTGGAAGGGGGGTCTATTGGCGAGATGAGTGCCATGGCACTGTTGCTGGGGCTGGTGTATATGTTGTGGAAAAAGATTATTACATGGCATATACCGGTGTCGATAATGCTTACTGTGGCAGTTTTTGCGGGTGGTATGTATTTGATTGACCCCGTTGCGCTTCACAATCCATTGATACACCTTTTCTCTGGTGGACTAATGTTGGGAGCTATATTTATGGCTACAGATTATGCCACATCGCCCCTCTCGCACAAGGGTATGCTTATATATGGTGTGGGTATTGGGGTTATTACTATGTGTATTCGTTTGTGGGGCTCGTATCCCGAAGGAGTATCGTTTGCTATTTTGCTGATGAATGCATTTACTCCACTAATTAATAATTATGTGAAACCTAAAAGATTTGGGGAGGTGGTGAAAAATGGGTAAATTAAAATCGTCATATAGAAATATGCTTTTATCGCTCTTTACTATTTGTATAGTGGCTGCAGGATTGCTTGCGCAGGTAAATAGTATGACAAAAGAGCCAATTGAAGCGTCGAAAGCATTGAAGCTTGAAGAGGCTATAAGGGATGTGGTGCCAGCGTTTGACAACAATCCTGTAGCAGAAGCCTATAGTGTGGCTACTGATGGGGGCGACTCGCTGCTTGTGTATCCGGCAAAGATGGGAGACGACATTGTGGGATTTGCTGTAAAGAGCTTTTCAAACAATGGTTTTTCGGGCAATATTGAGGTAATGGTGGGGTTTGATACGCAAAACACTATCTATAATTATGCTGTATTGTCGCATGCCGAAACGCCCGGATTGGGCTCGCAAATGGTTGATTGGTTTAAACCACAAGTGCAAGTGTTTAGTTTGATTGAAAAGTTGTTTGGCTTCGAGATGAAACAATCGGAAGCAAATAGCTCTATTATTGGTAAAAGTCCGGCTACTGCCAATCTGCAGGTTGCAAATGATGGGGGAGATATCGACGCCATTAGTGCATCAACCATTACATCGCGCGCTTTTCTCGAAGCTGTGAGAAGGGCATACGATGCTTATACCGAAAGTGAAAACTACACCAGTACGGGTGCTACAATCAATACAGATGATGCTGCCGATGCAGAGACAACTGACGACGAGGTAACTGAAATAAAAGAGAAGTAAAGGTATGGCAAAGAATTTAAAGATATTATTCAACGGAATTATAAAGGATAATCCGGTTTTTGTGCTGTTGCTGAGTATGTGTCCGGCGCTTGCAACTACTAGTTCGGGTATTAATGGAATGAGTATGGGACTGGCAACAATGTTTGTGTTGATATGCTCTAACATAGTTATTTCATTGTTGAAAAACTTGATTCCCGATTTGGTGCGTATTCCTGCGTTTATTGTGGTAATTGCTACTTTTGTAACG
>DUVZ01000062.1 GCA_012840785.1 Bacteroidales bacterium | reverse complement strand
CTTGTGCTTGCCCTCTCTCTATCCCCACAGCAGGCACAGGAGGGCGTGGCAGAGCTGAAAGAGGTATTAGCTAAGGGGAAGAAGCTAGAAGCCACAATCGACAAACAGAAGCGCAAACGGTCACTTGATATGAACTCATACGCATGGGTACTATGCCAGAAATTAGCCGAGGTTATAGGCAGTACAAAAGAATTAGTGTACCAGGGATTTATCAAAGATGTGGGGCAATTTGAGATAGTGCCGATACGAGATGATGCAGTTGAAAGATGGATAAGAAACTGGAACGCTAAAGGGTTGGGATGGCATTCGGAGATTATGAGCGATAGCAAGCTAGAGGGATACAAAAACGTTATATCTTATTACGGAAGTTCGGTCTATAGCGTTTCCGAGATGTCCGTATTACTTAATGAAATAGTGGGCGAGTGCCTTAATTTAGGCATAGATACAATGTCGCCGAAAGAACTAAAATCACTTGAAGAAAGCTGGGGAGGTAAATCATGAGGGAGATATTATTCAGGGCAAAACCAAGAGACTTAGCACACGAACAATTTCCTAACGCATACGCCGAGTGGAATCTTGATTTCGTGTACGGTACTGGCATATACAATGACGGTGTAAATACATGGCTAATACTTTCAAACGATAATAAAAAGCCTTTTGTGCAATTGGAAAGTCTCATAGTTATTCCCGAAACAGTGGGGCAATTTACGGGCTTACATGACATAAACGGCAAACGTATATTTGAGGGAGACATTCTGCAAGTATATAACTATAAATGCGTAGTTAAATTCGGTATACATGAAGCAAACAATGGATGGTATGCAGAATCAGACGGCGGAATTATGGGAGAGTTAAACAATAGCTTTGAAATAGCGGAAATCATCGGCACCATCCACGACGAGGTGACACCATGACCGCCAGACAATGGACAGACAAGACCATCAAGCGCAAATGAGGTAAATCATGCAAGCATATGACGTAACACGCAAAAGAGTAGTCAATATTGAACGGGAAGAAAACGGCGTAATCATTGCCTATTCTCTCCCAGATGATTCGATGAATTGGTTCTTTCCGCTAATCGAAAACGGAAAAAATGTTGAACCATACGAGATTTTAGAGAGTGAACAAGAAAGTTTTATAGGGGGCTAATTATGACAAAATTAAATCACAGTAGATACTTAGATTATGGAGCAAAAATGACAGGCGAATACGCATATGAGAGAGCAAAGCACACACCTACACATAAGCAAAAGAAATTTTACTATCGATTATATGCTATGTGTAAAGAACACGAGGTTGATACAGATGTAGGCTTCTACACCAAAACAAGAGCAGATTATGCCCTTGCGATTGACAAACTAATTAAACGGTTGCAGGAAAAAGGCGTCGATGTCAAAGGTAATGGTAAAAACGCAGGATTGATGCTTATTAACAATACTCGACTAGATGGAACTTATGCAATAAAGCAAAGAATAATTATATCGGACAAAAACGATTAATAGCGTAGGGGGCTAATAATGACAGTAAAAGAGAGGACAGAAAAGACCGTCAAAGACCTTGCCAAACGCAGGGTGTATAAAAACAAAGCCTTAGAATATGCGCTGGTTGGAATGGCGATAGATAGAAGCTACAAGGCAAAAAAGAGAGTTAACACCATGCGGGGGTGAGGAATTGGCAGAAGTAAAATGGATAAAAATTGTTATAGATATATTTGATGATGAAAAAATGTTGTTTATAGAGCAATTGCCCGAGGCAGATTCAATTATTGTTATATGGTTCAAATTGCTTACATTGGCAGGGAAAATCAACAACGGTGGGGTTCTTCTTTTCAGGGATAGCATACCCTACACAGATGAAATGCTATCAACGATCTTTAGGCGACCAATAAACACTATAAGATTGGCGCTAAGAACATTCGAGGAATTCGGTATGGTAGAGATTATAAATAATGCAATTACTATCCCAAATTGGAGCAAACACCAAAGCCTAGACCAATTGGAATCAAAGAAAGAGTATATGAAAGAGTATATGCGCGAATACAGAGAAAAACAAAAGCAATTAACTGAATGTAAAGTTAACAGTAAAACTAACAGTAAAGCTAATGTTAGCTCGCTAGATAAAGAAGAAGAAAGAGAAGGAGATAAAGAAGAAGATAAAGATATATTGTCATCTGCTGATGACTCTCCCACTCCATACAAGCAAATAGTTGATCTTTATAATCAACTTTGTACAAGCCTACCGAAAGTAAAGAACGTAACAGATAAGCGAAAAAAGACACTACAGGCCAGGTGGAAAACCTATAACGATATATCTACATATGAAAAAGTATTCCAAATGGCACAGGCAAGCGACTTCCTTTCTGGTAGAAACGGCAGATGGACAAGCTGTAGCTTCGATTGGCTAATCAATGAAAATAACATGATAAAAGTAATTGAAGGGAATTACGAGAACAAAAAACAGGTATTAAGCAAGAAAACTGACTTTCAAAAATATCCACAGCACGACATATCAGAATCGGAGCTAGAAGGACTTTTTGAAGATGTAGGAGGGGTTAAGTGAAACCAATATTAGACGCCTGTTGTGGCAGTAAAATGTTTTGGTTCGACAAGGAAAATGAAAATGTAGTTTTTATGGATAACAGAGAGCTAGAAGATACTTTATGCGATGGCCGAAAACTCTCAATCAAACCGGACGTTATAGCTGATTTCAGAGACATTCCTTATTCTGATAATACTTTTAAACTTGTTGTTTTTGACCCACCGCACCTAATTAGAGCGGGGAAAAATTCATGGCTGGCAAAAAAATACGGAGTGCTAGGAGAAACTTGGCCACAAGATATTAAACAAGGTTTTGACGAGTGTATGAGGGTGTTGGATATGTACGGAGTTTTAGTTTTCAAATGGAACGAG
>DUVZ01000061.1 GCA_012840785.1 Bacteroidales bacterium | reverse complement strand
GATATACTCTGCAGTTCTTTTTCCTGGTTTAATGCCTGGAATAAAACCATTATTACGCTTCAAATCTTCGGCCATTTGAGTTGGATTAATAGTTATTGCTGTATAAAAATATGTAAATGCAATAATCATTAATGCAAAAATGAAATTATACCAAAAACTAGTATGATCCATCAATGCAGATAAAAACCCACCACCCTCTCTTGCAGTAAAATTAGCCAATGTAATAGGTATAAACATAATTGCTTGCGCAAAAATAATTGGCATTACGTTAGCTGCATTCACTTTAAGTGGAATATACTGACGCACTCCACCATACTGTCTATTACCTACAACGCGCTTTGCATATTGTACAGGAACTTTTCTAGCTCCTTGCACCAACATTATTGCAGCTGCGATAATAAATAATAAGAACACTATTTCAAGCATAAATACAATTAGTCCACCACCAGAGTCTTTCAATCTTGAAACAAACTCACCTATTAGGGCAACTGGTAGTCTAGCTATAATACCTATTAAGATAATAAAAGAAATACCATTTCCAATACCTTTATCGGTAATTCGCTCACCTAACCATAATACAAACATACTTCCTGATGCCAAGATAATGGTAGTGGGTAAGACCCAATCCCAAAAGCCTCCGGGCACTGCATTCCCAAGAGCTCCATAAATATATGCTGGCCCCTGTACCAATAAAATTGCTACTGTTAAGTAACGAGTGTATTGGTTCATCTTAGTTCTACCACTTTCACCTTCTCTTTGAAGTTTCTGAAAGTATGGAAGAGCTACACCTAACAACTGCATTACAATAGATGCAGAAATATAGGGCATAATACCTAATGCAAAAATTGAAGCATTGGCAAAAGCTCCTCCTGAAAACATATCTAACAATCCTAATAAACCAGAGCTAGCGTTTGATTGTAATAGTTGTAGCTGCACAGGATCTACACCTGGAAGAACAACGAACGAACCAAAACGATAGATAGCAATAAAGAAAAGGGTTGTTATGAGTCTGTTTCGCAGATCTTCAATTTTCCAAATATTCTCAATTGTTTTAACAAATCTCATTTTATTGGATTTTTATAGCTGTTCCACCTGCGTTTTTAATAGCTTCTTCTGCTGTTTTAGAAAAAGCATGAGCTTTTACTTCTAATTTAGCGGTTAAAGTACCATTTCCAAGTATTTTTATCAAATGCTTTGGAGACATTAGACCTGATTTCATAAGAACTTCAGTGTCTATAACAGTAATATCTTTGTCTGCTAATTCTTGCAACTTATCAAGATTAATTACTTTGTATTCAGTCTTTTTTAAAGGCGTGAATCCAAATTTTGGCACTCGACGATATAGAGGCATTTGCCCACCTTCGAAACCTGCTTTTCTTGAATATCCCGATCGTGATTGTGCTCCTTTGTGACCTCTGGTAGAAGTTCCTCCATAACCAGAGCCCTCACCGCGACCAATTCTCTTACGGGTTTTTGTAGACCCTTTTGCTGGTCTTAAATTCGATAAATTCATTTCTAATGTATTTTTATCTTGTTTCTTATTCTACTATAGTTACTAAATGTTGAACTTTAGTAATCATTCCTCTTATTGTTGGAGTATCATCGTGTTCAACAATTCTATTTGTTTTGTGTAGACCCAAAGCATCTAACGTTCTCTTCTGATCTATAGGAGAACCAATTCTGCTTCTTGTCTGTTTAATTCTGATTTTAGCCATATTGATATCTTCCTTTCAATTATCCGTTAAAAACTTTATCTAAACTAACACCTCTTGTGCGAGATATTGTGATAGGATCTCTAAGCTCCATAAGAGCTGCAATTGTTGCTTTCACAAGGTTGTGAGGATTTGACGACCCTTTAGACTTTGCCAAAACGTCTGTAATACCTGCACTCTCAAGCACAGCACGCATCGCACCACCAGCTTTAACACCAGTACCTTCTACTGCGGGCTTTATGAAAACTTCAGCTCCACTAAAGCGAGTTATTTGCTCGTGTGGAATTGTTCCTTTGTGAACTGGTACATTAACAAGGTTCTTTTTAGCAGCCTCTACGCCTTTAGCAATAGCTGTTGTTACCTCGCCTGCTTTACCTAAACCCCAACCTACAATACCATCTTCGTTTCCTACAACAACCATGGCTGCAAATGTAAATGTGCGTCCACCTTTGGTTACTTTAGTAGTTCTATTAATGGCTACTAACCTGTCCTTCAACTCAATGTCGTTGGTAGTATTTACTTTATTTTTCACTCTTGCCATGATTTTAAAATTTAAGTCCTGCTTTACGAGCTGCATTTGCCAACTCTTTTACACGTCCATGATACAAATAACCATTCCTATCGAATGCTATAGTTTCTATACCAGCTTCCAAAGCATATTGTGCGATTAACTCACCAACTTTAGCTGCAATTTCCTTTTTAGGAAGTTTGTCTTCTATTTTCAAAGAAGAAGCAGAAGCCAATGTTTCACCAGATATATCATCAATTATTTGAGCGTATATTTGCTTATTGCTGCGGTAAACAGTTAATCTAGGGCACTCTTTTGTACCCTCAATTTTTCCGCGAATACGCTTTTTTATTTTTATTCTTTTTTCTAACTTATTTGACATACTAATTATAGTTTACGTAATATTATTCACTTGCTGCTGTTTTACCCGATTTGCGACGAACATGCTCGCCAACAAAACGTACACCTTTTCCTTTGTATGGTTCGGGAGCTCTAAACGAACGTATCTTAGCACAAACTTGACCAAGTAGTTGTTTATCGCAAGATTCCAAAATAATAAGAGGGCTTTTGTTTCTCTCCATTTTAGTCTCTACGGTTATCTCATCTGGCAACTGTAAGAAAATTGGATGCGAAAAACCTAAAGACAGCTCTAGAAGCTGACCAGTATTGGCTACTCTAAAACCAACACCCACTAATTCTAACTCTTTACGAAAACCTTCTGTCACCCCTATTATCATATTATTCATCAAAGATCTATACAGACCATGCAATGATTTATGTTCTTTAGATTCTGAGGGTCTCTCTATTGATAAAACTCCATCTTCAACAGTTAGCACCATTTCTGGGTTAATTTGCTGTTGCAACTCGCCCTTTGCACCTTTTACAGTAACTAAGTTGTTGTTGTCGATATCCACTTTTACTGATGAAGGTAATGTTATTGGTAATTTTCCTATTCTTGACATATCTATTCTATTTTAATAAATGTAACATATAACTTCACCACCCACTTTTTCTTTTCTGGCTTCTTTATCTGTTATCACACCATGAGAAGTAGATACGATTGCTATACCCAACCCGTTTAAAACGCGTGGCATATCTTTATAACCAACATATTGACGCAAACCAGGAGTTGAAATTCTTTTCAACTTCTTTATTGCATTTACTTTAGTAACAGGATCGTACTTCAAGGCAATTTTAATAATACCTTGTGGACCCTCATCTACAAACTTATAATTAAGTATGTATCCTTTTTCAAAGAGTATTTTTGTAATATCTTTCTTTAAATTTGAAGCTGGAATGTCAACTACGCGATGACCGGCTTGAATTCCATTCCTTATACGCGTCAAATAATCTGCTATTGGATCTGTCATGTTTATTTTAGTTTAAATTGATCTCGACTACCGAGACAATATTTAATAATATAGTGCAATTTATGCTGGGTTACCAGCTTGCTTTTTTTACTCCTGGAATTAATCCTTGCGACGCCATTTCTCTAAATTGTATACGAGAAAGACCGAACTGGCGCATATATCCTCTTGGACGTCCAGTTATTTTGCAACGATTATGAGCACGCACAGGAGATGCGTTTTTTGGTAAAGCTTGAAGTGCATCATAGTCACCTGCAGCTTTTAACCGAGCTCTTTTCTCAGCATAGCGAGCTATAAGTTTTGCTCTTTTCACCTCGCGTGCTTTCATTGATTCTTTTGCCATTTACTTTGTGTTTTTATCTGTTTTAAAAGGTAATCCAAATTCTCTTAATAGAGCATATCCTTCTTCATCAGTTTCAGCTGATGTTACAAAAGTAATATTCATCCCTAAAACTTTACTGATTTTATCAATATTAATTTCTGGGAAAATAATTTGCTCTTGAATACCTAATGTATAATTTCCTCTTCCATCAAGTTTAGCATTGATGCCTCTAAAGTCACGTGTTCGTGGTAATGCAACGCGTACTAATCTCTCAAGAAATTCATACATTTTGTCGTTACGCAATGTAACGCGTACACCTATAGGCATCTTTTTTCTTAACTTGAAGTTTGATATATCCTTTTTAGAATATGTAATTACTGCCTTCTGACCTGTTATTGCAGAAAGTTCCTCAACTGCCACATCAAGTATTTTCTTATCTGCAATTGCAATTCCTAGACCCTGATTAATAGAAATTTTAGTCAATCTAGGAACCTCCATAACTGATGTATATGAAAACTCCTCAACCAGAGCAGGAACTATTCTATTTATATAGTCTTCTTTTAAATTTATTACTGTGCTCATTTAATTTCCTCCCCTGATTTTTTAGCGTATCGTACTAATTTTCCACTGCTATCTAATTTTCTACCTATACGCGTTGGTTTACCAGTTTTAGGATCAACCAAATTTAGGTTAGAAATATGTATAGAAGCCTCCTTTTTCTCAATTCCTCCTTGAGGATTCTGCGCATTCGGTTTCGAGTGTTTAGATATCATATTGATACCTTCTACAATTGCACGATTTTCAGTTA
Organism: Bacteroidales bacterium; assembly: GCA_012840785.1. Classification (GTDB taxonomy): domain Bacteria; phylum Bacteroidota; class Bacteroidia; order Bacteroidales; family Dysgonomonadaceae; genus UBA2632. The sequence goes on along the minus strand of DUVZ01000061.1, from coordinate 745 downwards.
CAAGAACCTGCAAAACTCTACCTGTTCTACCTTTGTCCTCGCCGGAATTTACGTAAACAGTATCGCCTTTCTTTATATGTAATTTACTCATTATATATTTCGTTGTTTAAATGATTAAAGCACTTCAGGCGCTAATGAAACAATTTTCATATTTGTTGAACGCAGCTCTCTAGGAACTGGGCCAAAAATACGACTTCCACGTAATTCTCCAGCGGTGTTTAATAAAACACATGCGTTATCATCGAAACGTATATAAGAACCATCATTACGACGAATTTCTTTTTTAGTGCGAACGACTATTGCTTTTGTTATTGCGCCTTTTTTTACTTCACTTGAGGGTATAACATGTTTAATAGAAACCACAATAACGTCACCCACTGAGGCATAACGTCTTCTAGTTCCACCTAATACACGAATACACAATGCTTCTTTTGCTCCGCTGTTATCAGTAACAGCTATTCTTGATTCTTGTTGTATCATGTTATTTAGCTCTTTCTAAAATTTCTACCAATCTCCATCTCTTTGTTTTACTCAAAGGACGAGTTTCCATTATTCTAACTGTATCACCAATGTTACAGTCATTTTTTTCATCGTGAGCGTGAAATTTTTTCGTTTTACTAACGAACTTCCCGTATATAGGGTGTTTTTCTTTCCATTTTACAGCAACTGTGATAGACTTGTCCATCTTATTACTGAAAACGACCCCCACTCTCTCTTTTCTTAAATTTCTCGTTTCCATTATTGG
>DUVZ01000060.1 GCA_012840785.1 Bacteroidales bacterium | reverse complement strand
ATCAGCAGTTTCAAAAAAGGTCTAAAAGACATTGAAGATGATATAAAATCCGATCCCAAATCTGAAGATGAATAGTCTCCACTCCCCTCATCACATTGTAAAACTCATTGGTTCAACATGTTGTACTAGCTGTGAGAATGAGACTAACCAAGATAACTTTTATAAACCGATAGCAAGCTCTGTCGGTTTTTATAAACCGAATAGATTGCAAAAAAGCAAATGAGCAAAGATGAAATGTCCTTTTGGGACCATTTGGATGAATTACGATCACACCTCATTCGAATTGTAGTTGCATTGATGACACTCACACTTGTGGGGCTACTCATCATACCCAGCATATTCGACACTATTATTCTTGCTCCACGCTCATCAGACTTTATCACTTACAGACTTTTCGAGAAAATGGGAGAAATCCTACCCTTCCTCCCCGACTTCTCAGCCGAGGCATTTTCTGTGCAAATCCTCAACATAAACATGACCACCCAGTTTATGACCTATCTATCTTCATCCTTTGCATTTGCTGTTCTTTTCTCTACACCCTATATATTCTACGAAATTTGGAGGTTTGTGAGCCCCGCACTCTACGAGAATGAAACAAAAAACATCAAAAAAGCATTTACCTTTGGTGGTGTTATGTTCATTGTTGGTTGTTTGGTAGGATATTTTATTGTGTTCCCCCTAATTTTCAGATTCTTAATCACATTCGAGCTCAGCTCTAGCATAGAAAACATGCTATCGCTAGACTCATATATGAGCAATTTCTACAAACTCATTTTAGTTATGGGAGTTGTTTTTGAATTGCCCCTAATGTTTTGGATACTTTCAAGCATGGGGCTTATATATCGTTCTTTCTTTAGCAAATATCGCCGCCATGCCATTGTTGGCTCTCTCATACTAGCCGCTATAATCACACCAACAGGCGATCCCTTCTCACTCTTTGTAGTTACCATTCCACTCTATATGCTTTGGGAGATAAGCGCATTTGTGGTTAAAAAAGAGCCCCCTACCGAAGAATCACCAGCTATGTTTGAGTAATTCCTCTTTCTCAACTCACCTATTCCGCATCCTCCTTCTTCGCCTCTTGCCATATCTCCTCCATCTCGGCAAGTGTCATATCCTTCAAGTTGCGTCCACTACCTTTTGCCTCCTTTTCTAAATAGGTAAAGCGCTTAATAAATTTTCTATTGGTACGCTCCAATGCATTGTCTGGATTGATATCATAGAGACGAGCAGCATTTACAATACTAAATAGCAAGTCGCCAAACTCCCCCTCCATCCGGTCTTTGTCCATATTCTCAATTTCCACTTTCAGTTCAGCCATCTCTTCATTCACCTTACACCACACATCTTGACGCTCATTCCAATCAAACCCCGAATTGCGTGCTTTGTCTTGAATGCGGTATGCTTTTACCAACGAAGGCAACAAAGTAGGCACGCCATCCAATATAGTTTTATTGCCATTCTTCTCCTTCATTTTTATCTCTTCCCATGTCTTTTCAACTATTTCAGGAGAGTCAGCCTTGGTATCTCCAAACACATGTGGATGACGGAAAACCAACTTATCTGAAATTGCATTACACACATCACCTATATCGAAATCATTTTTCTCCTCTCCAATTTTGGCGTAAAACACAATGTGAAGCAACAAGTCACCCAGCTCTTTCTTTATCTCATCAGAGTCGTTGCTCATCAATGCTTCGGATAGTTCATATGTCTCCTCAATTGTGTTGGCACGCAAGCTCTCATTGGTTTGCACCCTGTCCCATGGACATTTCTCTCTCAACTCATCTAGTATATCTAAAAAGCGATTAAATGCTTCCAGGTTTTCTTTTCTACTGTTCATTGTTTGTATCTATTTTGTAAAAAAAATACCGATAAACTAAGCTTGAACTTTGTTATCGGTATTTGTCTATATATTAAATAATGCTATATATTTCTTCTAAATAATCAATTATCTATTCGTTGAAAACACTTATACCCCTTTGCAAAAACTCCACATAATTATCTGGATTCTCATCAAAAGCATACGATGGGCTCAGTGGCATTCCATCAGCATCTAGCACAACATAGAAAGGCTGTGAATTAGACCCAAATTTGTGTCGCTGCAAGTAGCTCCACTTGTCGCCAATTGTTTTCAGCTTAGAGGTTCTTCCACTCTCTTCCACTTCAATAATTTCTGGCAACTTTGTTTTATCGTCCACCATCAGTGTAATCAATATATATTCATCGTCAATCAAGCTCTTAACGCGTGGGTCGGTCCATACCGATGCCTCCATCTTTCTACAGTTTACACACCCATAACCCGAAAAGTCGATCAACACAGGTTTGTTTTGCTGTTTAGCAATTGCCATTCCTGTTTCATAATCCAATGTTTTTGCATCCACAGCCCCATCATACAGATTGAAATCTTGTGTGTACATTGGCGGAGCAAATGCACTTATTGCTTTAAGCGGTGCACCCCACAATCCTGGCACCATATAGAGAGCAAACGAAAGCGAGATAATAGACATAAATAAACGTGGCACTGAAACATGGGGGACATCACTATCATGTGGCATTTTCAATTTGCCTAATAGGTAAAAACCTAACATCGCAAAAATTACTATCCACAGCACTAAGAAGGTTTCTCTATCAAGAATTCCCCAACCATAAGCTAAGTCGGCAACCGACAAGAACTTGAGAGCAAGCGCCAATTCTAAAAATCCTAACACAACTTTTACTGAGTTGAGCCATCCGCCCGATTTTGGCATGCTTTCTAACCATGAAGGGAAAATAGCAAAGAAACTAAAAGGTATGGCAAGAGCCAATGCAAAACCAAACATACCAATGGCGGGAGCAATAATGCTGCCAGTGGTGGCTGTTTCTACTAATAGTGTACCGATAATGGGGCCTGTACATGAAAATGAAACAAGGGCCAGTGTAAATGCCATGAAAAATATGCTAAGCATACCGGTAGCCGAATCGGCTCTAGAGTCCATTTTATTAGTCCACGATGCAGGCAACACTAAATCGAAAGCTCCAAAGAACGATATTGCAAAAAATACCAACAGAGCAAAGAATATAATATTGAATACTGCACTTGTTGATAAATCATTAAGAGCACTTGCACCAAATATACCAGTAATGGTAAGCCCCAACAATACATATATTACTATAATAGACACACCATACAAAACAGCATCAGAAATTGCTT
>DUVZ01000059.1 GCA_012840785.1 Bacteroidales bacterium | reverse complement strand
ATAAAGCCATTTTAATAGCTGTGGTATTATCTATAGTTGCTCTTTTTGGAAAATGGATGGCAGCTTTTTTTACTCAAAAGACGTTTAAATATTCCGTTTCACAACGCAATATTATATTTGGTCTTAGTTCGTCGCATGCTGCTGCTACACTTGCAGTTATTCTAGTTGGATTCAATGCAGGTATTATTGATGAGTATATCTTAAATGGCACTATTATTCTAATATTAATTACTTGTGTTGTAGCGTCGTTTGTTACCCAGAAGGCTGCAAAAGAGATTGCTATTGAAGAGGAAGACAAAGATATAATTCCATCTGAACTGGGTCACTATGCACAAGAGAAAATATTAGTTCCAATAGCCGACCCATCTAATATTGGCAAGCACATTGAGTTGGCAATGATGATGAAAGATAAAAAGTCGGTCAACTCTATCTCGCTTTTAGGAGTAGTTCCCAATAATGAGCAGGCAGAAAGCAATATTATTACATTTAAAAAGCGATTGCAAGAGCAAGTGTCTGATGCCGTTGCTGCAGATATGGAGGTGGATGTAATTGCAACTATCGACCATAACGTGGCAGGAGGTATTGTGCGTACTGCACGAGAAATTATGGCTGATATTGTTATAATAGGGTGGCCCGGAAAAGTTGGAGTGCTTGAAAAGCTAGTGGGCGATAAAGTAGATTTGATTATTAAAAATGTTGATAAAAACCTATTTATCTGTCATTTAGAAAAAAGTATGATTTCGCATAAACGAATAGTTGTAGTATCGCCTCCTTTAGCAGAAAAAGAACTTGGATTTGATGTTTGGGTAAATAAAATTGTGCAGCTTTCTCAAGAGCTCACCTTGCCTGTTTTGCATATAGGGCATCCTGAAACACAAGCCGTAATAGCTAGCAATGAGAAGTTGAAAGCTAACTTTACTTTCAAAGAGTTTACAGATTGGCAAAATCCTCTTTCATTTACAAATGATGTGAGAGACGACGATATATTTGTAATGGTTTCGGCACATCAGGGGTATATCTCTCACCTTCCGGTATTAGATAGAATGGCTACACGCATTGAAAGAGAATTTCCTGATATTAGCAGAATTGTTATTTTTCCGAAACGTTATACTGCCGATAATCTTGTAGAGGGTGGTACTCATATGTTTGTCTCTTAAAAGAGTGCTTACTAAAATAATCTAGAACAAAAATTAAATAATGAACTTCAAATTTATTATCCGATATATTGCTATTGCATTGCTTGGCACAATCTTTTTTGGGTGTGGTTCGTCTAAAAAATATTTGACACAAGCCCCAGAGCTATATCCCAAACGCGAGTTTCGTGGTGCTTGGATACAAACTGCTTGGCAATCGCGTTATCAACAGATGAATAGTGCTGCAATGAAGCACTACATAACTGATATGGTCATAAAATTGGATGATGCAGGAATAAATGCTGTAATATTTCAGATTCGTCCCGAAGCAGATGCTTTCTACAAGTCGGAACTAGAGCCATGGAGCAGGTTTCTAACGGGCAGGCAGGGTGTTGCCCCTGATGATCCTACATTCGACCCTCTTGAATTTATTATCGAGGAGTGCCACAAGAGAGGGATTGAGCTACATGCATGGCTCAACCCCTATAGAGTGAAATCTAGTATGATGAGCGAGCTAGCTCCCAACCATATCTATTGGAGTAATCCCGAACGATTTGTGGAGTATGGCAATCAGCTCTTTTTCGATCCTGGACTTCCTGAAAACCGCAACTTTATTAGTACTGTTGTCCGTGATATTGTGTCTCGTTACGATGTTGATGCTATTCATATGGACGACTATTTTTATCCATATCCTAAAGATGGTGAGCAGTTTGCCGATAATGTTAGCTTTGATAGGTATGCAGCTTCGCAAGGATTTACTGCAAATCAACGCGACGATTGGCGCCGCAATAATGTAAACCTGCTTATTCAGCAAGTAAAACTTGCCATTGCTGGCACAAAACCATGGGTTAGATTTGGTGTTAGTCCGTTTGGCATATACAGAAACAAGAGAAGCACTCCTGACGGGTCGGGAAGCGAAACCAATGGGCTGCAAAACTATGACGACCTATATGCCGACATAAAACTATGGGTAGAAAAGGGTTGGATAGATTACAATATGCCTCAAATATACTGGGAGACAGGGCATCCACTAGCCGATTACACAACCCTTGTTAATTGGTGGAATGCCAATAACTTTGAGCAACCACTCTATATTGGACAAGATATCAAGAGGAGTGTAGATAAAAATGAGCTAGACCAAAAAATTCTTCAAACACGTGCACTCTCTTTTGTAGATGGCAACTGTTATTGGTATGGTTATTTAATAATGGACAATTATGCCGATGTGGCAAACACCCTTGTTTCAGGGGCTCATCGATCAAAATCGCTAATACCTGCATACACTCACATGCACAAAGGGCGTCCATCGAAAGTAAAAAGGCTGACAGAGGTATATACCGAAGATATGCATTTTTTGACGTGGGAGAGCAATAAGCTTTCGCCTAGTCCAGAGTCTGCAAATTATTTTGTAGTTTATCGCTTTAGAAAAGGCGAAAAGGTGGATATAAACAATGCAGCCAATATTGTGAATATAACCGGAGATAATTTTTATGTGATTCCATACGAAAGTGGAAGAGCCGAATATACTTATGTGGTAACT
>DUVZ01000058.1 GCA_012840785.1 Bacteroidales bacterium | reverse complement strand
TTTTTCATTAAAACACCTTCGCGTGATAATATATTGCGTACTGTATCTGATGGTTCAGCACCAGTTTGCAGCCAATGTAAAGCTCTTTCGAAATCTAAAGTGATTGTAGCAGGATTTGTGTTCGGATTATATGAACCGATCCTCTCAATGTACTTTCCATCCCGTGGAGCTCTGCTATCTGCAACGATAATTTGATAAAAAGGATAATTTTTGCGTCCTCTTCTTTGTAAACGTAATCTTGTTGCCATTTAGTTTAATTTGTTATTTAATAATTACTGTATTTGCGGGTGCAAAGATAGAAATTAATTCGGTTATAGAAAAGCTTTACACACTTATTTATCATATTTCGGTCTATTACAACAATACAGTTGTTTGCGATAGCAGATAATAGTCTAAAATAGTGAGCGCAGCCATAGCTTCAACTATGGGCACTGCACGTGGAAGAACGCATGGGTCGTGTCGTCCTTTTGCTTCTATAGTGGTTTCCACTCCTTTCTTGTCAACTGTCATCTGTTGCTTCAAGATTGTAGAAACAGGTTTGAATGCTACACGAAAATAAATATCTTGCCCATTGGAGATACCTCCCTGAATACCTCCCGAGTTATTGGTTTGTGTTTTAATCACTCCATTATCGTTATAGAATATATCATTAGCTTCAGAGCCACGTATATCAACATTGAAACCCTGCCCATATTCAAATCCTTTTGCAGCGTTGATACTAAGCATAGCAGCACCCAACGCAGCATGCAGCTTACTGAAAACAGGTTCACCCAATCCAACAGGCACTCCTTTTACAATACAGGTAACAACCCCACCAATTGTGTCTCCATCAGCTTTCACCTCTTCAATTAGCTGTATCATCTCTTTTGCTTTCTCTCCATCTGGACATCTTACAGGAGTTTCCTCTATTTGCAAAAAATCATATTTACTATAGTCATTATCTAGAGCAATGCTACCCACTTGTGAGGTATATGCAACTATTTTAATTGACAGTTTTTTAAGAATAAGCTTTGCAATAGCACCTGCTACAACACGTGCTATCGTTTCACGAGCTGAAGAGCGCCCCCCTCCCCTATAGTCACGTACTCCATACTTTTGCTCAAAAGTATAATCGGCATGCGAAGGGCGATAGACATCTTTCAGGTTATCGTAATCGGATGAGTTTTGATCTTTATTGGTTACAGTAAAAGCAATAGGTGTTCCAGTAGTTTTTCCCTCAAAAACTCCTGAAAGGAAAGACACCTTATCTTCCTCTTTGCGCAGTGTTGTAATGCTAGATTGTCCAGGACGTCGTCTATCTAATTCGTTTTGAATAAAACCAGTATCTAACTCTATGCCAGGTGGGCAGCCATCGATAACTCCCCCAACTGCTTGTCCATGCGACTCGCCAAAGGAGGTCAGTTTAAAAATATTACCAAAAGTATTCATTTCATTTTACTTTTCACACACCCTAAAGGTCTGTTTGTATGATACAAAGGTACATAAAGAAAAAATCACAGACTGCCATCTAAATGCAGATCTGTGATTTTTATCATTTTTTTATTTGAAGTGCCTTATTAACAGCCCACTCCTCTATCACCACAGCTGCTATCAGAGCAACCTGCGCAACCGCCACCATCATCGGCATACAAAGTGGCAATCTCTTCGGGAGTTGCATCACGCACCTCTAACACGCTTCCACTAAAATATAATGTTTCGCCTGCTAATGGATGATTGAAGTCCATTGATACTACATCTCCTTCTACTTTAACAACTGACCCTAAAAGTCTATTGCCTTGTGTGTCCATCATTGGAACAGTTTTACCTTCCTGCAATAGCTCTTCGTCAACTTTTCCATCAACTTCGAACACATTCTTTGGAAGTTCTATAATTTTCTCATCTTCAAACTCTCCATATGCTTCTTCTGGATTGAGCGAGAACTCAAAAGTATCGCCTGTAGACTTTCCTTCTAGGTGGTCTTCGAATGATTGGAGCATTGAGTTGGTTCCATAGATAAACTCTAGAGGAATTTCTTTTGTTGCACGCTCCATTAATTCTCTTTCACCCTCTTCACCAACGTGTAATTCATATTCTAATGTTACATATTTGCTAGTTTCAATCTTCATTTTGCTTTCTTTTTTAAAATACTTATTTTATAAATTTATTGTCGATTAGATTGTTCGTCATTCAATATCTAATACAATACAACAACTCAAACCTAATTAGTTTCACAAAGCTACAGCTTTTTTTAAATTATCGAGTGCCTTTTCTAGAGTAATTCGTGGACAGCCAACATTTAATCGCATAAATCCTTCTCCCTCTTCCCCAAACATTGTACCACTATTAAGGCCTAGTTTAGCTTTGTGGATAAAAAAGTTTTCTAGTTCGGTTTGTGGTAAATTTAATTCTCTACAATCGAGCCAAATAAGAAAAGAAGCATCTGGCCTAACAACTCTTAGCTGTGGAATATGTTCTTGCAAGTAAGAATCAACAAAATCAATGTTCCCTTGAACGTATTCCATCACCTGATTCAACCACTCTTCACCAGTTTCGTAAGCATATTGTGCAGCTAAATAGGCAAATATTGTTCCTTGATTTAACTGACGCGCTTCTAAATAGTCGAAATATCTTTCTCTAATCTTTTTGTTATCTACCACAGCAAATGAGCTTACAATTCCTGCAATATTGAATGTTTTACTAGGTGCCATTAAGGTAATAGTATTTTGAGCAGCTTTTTCTGAAACAGTAGCAAAGGGTATATGTTTATTGCCAGGCAACTCCAAGTCGGCATGAATCTCATCCGATATTACTATTATATTATTATCGTAACATATTTCAGCCAACTCAATCAACTCCTCCCTAGTCCATATACGTCCACTAGGATTTTGAGGATTGCAAAGAATAAGCATTTTTGCCCCCGTTTTTGCAACTTCTCGCAAGTTGTCGAAGTCCATTCTATACTGCCCATTCTCAAAGATTAAAGGGTTGTTTACAATTTCTCTTTTCAAATCTTCGGTAGTGCCTTTAAATGGAGGATACACCGGAGGTTGAATGATTATCTTATCATTCTGGTTTGTAAAAGCATCAATAGCAAAGGCAAAACCTTTTACAACTCCAGGTATAAAGCTTATAGTCTCTTGCTCTACCGTCCAGTGATGTCTATTTTTTAACCAATTGATAATAGCGTTAAAGTAATGCTCATCGGGTTGTACATATCCAAAAATGCCATGTTCGACACGTTGTTTCATAGCTTGGGTTATACTAGGAGGAGTCAGAAAATCCATATCTGCTATCCAAAGAGGTATAATATCTTTACTGCCAAAAACACTCTCTAGAGCTTCTAACTTAATGGAGTTGGTATTGCTTCGATCTATTTCTTGATCAAAATTATACTTTGTATTCATAAATATGTTGATTTAAAGATTATTATTCGTTATAAACACTTTTGAGCCAATCATTGTTTAATAAGTCTCTTCTTCCAAAGCTTAGCGATTCGAAAGCAAGACCAATTACAAACTGATGAGAAGAGATTGATGTGATAAGATTATTAGCTTTTGTACGGTAGTAATTTCTTAAATATCCTGCTCTAAGTGTAACTTTTCTAATGGGATAGTCTGCTGTAATATAGTTTCTTAATCCTCTTTGATTGGAGGGTGTGGCAAAATGAATTGTTCCAGAGTCATTGCCCAAAACAAATATTTCATAATAAGATTGACCATAACCAGGAGAGAAAAAAGCACCCATTAGTGGGGTTGTTATTTGCCAACGCAGTGTGAGCTGTTTCCATTTGTAAAATGCCATAAGAGAGGCATTTAAATTGATAGATGTTTTAAGTTGAGCAGGATTATTGCTATTACGAATATTGTAAACACCACCAATCGACAACTCGGTGCCGGCACCCCCTAATAATCTAAAAGAGTTTGCATTAAGAATGGGATAAAAACCATGCAAATGATAGTCAATATTTCCATAATAGGTTTTGGCATTACTTATAGGATTGTCTGTAGATGCGCCTTGCAGCAAAACCTGTTGTTGCAAAAGCATCTTATTGTTAAACAGCGATGTAGCATTCAACCTTTCGTAAAAGAGAGATAGCGACAAGCCGTTGTACTCTAACGGCGACAAGTAAGTGTCGGTCAGAATCATAGAGCCCACTCCAAAGAGTGTGCCCTGATTGACTGCTTTTTTTGCTGCTAATTTTTGCTCACTTTGCCCCAATGCTGCATTGGCAACACATAAAACAAGCAATATAGCAACAAAACATCTTCTCATCATTACTTACATGGTTTTGAATGATTTACTGTATTGAAAAAGCTACAGCTTAAACTGTTAGATTCTAAAAGAGCTTCATTTGTCCTTCTATCTCATCTTTATCATCCTTGTTTTTCTTTTTGACATCTATTTCCGACTCTTCATCATCATACTCTATTTCAATTTTCTTTGAGCCCAATATCTCCTCCTCTTCATCTATTTCTGGAAAACGCAGAGGCTCTAACTCTTCTACTACGGCTACTTCATAATTAGATATCCGCTTACCTTTGGCTCTATGGCTTTTAATTCCAATAAACTCATCAGCATCCAACTCTATTGGATCTCTAAACTCGTCTTCTCCACCAAAGGTGGCTTTGATGCGTGAATAGTAGACATCTGACAACAAAAGCAAAGTAGAGTCAGGGTTGTCTCCCAAAAAGTTTAATGTTCGCTCCGAATCTTCAAAAGTAAATCGTTTTAGGTAAGTATACTTTTGATCAGCATCATACAGAGCTGCAGTCCAAACCTTTTCTGGTTTAAACTTCTCAATTTTAAGAATGTTAGTTGAAAAATGTTGAGTCACATCGAAGTTTGAAGTATAGAAGTCGCCATTCTTTAATATTACCAATATTCTATCCTCTCCATGAAACTCTCCCAAATAGATGCCCCTCTCCTCATAATTGAGGCGGAAAACATCAGAATCGAACCACACCTTACGTCCACCAAGTGTAGAAACGCCTTTCTCTTTCAACGTTATTTTATGAACTTCCGATTTTGTAAGAATGTTACCCATTGCCCCCCTGCCTCTAATAGCAATTTCGCTAAAGTCCTTTTCAAAAGAGAGAATACGCATTCTAGGCTTTGGTTTTAGATATACTTTCACAGTTTCTGCCTCACCATTAGGATTGGCACTAAAATAGGCTATCCTTGACCCTGGTTTTCCTCGCGTCAAATCATACTCTCTGTCGCGTGTTACCCCTGGCACAGCAAAGCGTTTGATATAGTGGGGTGACAATTTACCACTTCTATAAATTACATTGTATATAGTACGCTTATCGTTGCGTTTAAAGACATTGGCATAAAGAATATTTTTTCCTACATATACCTTGTCGCTAATTTTCACAACCTTATATTTTCCATCTCTAAAAAAGACAATCACATCGTCGAGATGCGAACATTCTGCTATATACTCATCCTTCTTAAGCGATGTTCCGATAAAACCCTCACTGCGATTGATATATAGCTTTTCGTTAGCTACAACCACTTTTGAAGCTTCAATAGTTTCGAAGCTACGAATGGTGGTTCTACGAGGCCAATCCTTTCCATATTTCTCTTTCAACATTAAGAACCATGATATGGTGTGATCCACCAAGTTTTCTAGCTTAAGATTTATCTCTTCTATCTGACTCTTATATTGTGCAATAGTATTGTCGGCTTTCTCAGAGTTAAACCTAAGTATACGAGCCATCCTAATTTCCATCAATCGCAATATATCGTCGCGATTAATTTCTCTTATAAATGATGGTTTGAATGGAGTTAAACGTTTATCAACATGTTTGATAGCCACATCCATACTCTTAGCATTCTCAAACTCTTTGTCTTTGTAGATACGCTCTTCGATAAACACCTGCTCTAGCGATGCAAAAAGCAGTGCTTCTTGTTTTTCATCCCTTTCGATAAGCAACTCTTGTCGTAACAGCTCTTTTGTGTTGTCAACCGAACTGCGAAGTAGGTGACTCACATTCAGGAAATGAGGTTTATCGTCTTCAATTATACAGCAGTTTGAAGAGATGCTAATCTCGCAATCGGTAAATGCGTATAGAGCATCGATAGTTTTGTCGGATGATACACCAGCAGCCAGTTGTATATGAATTTCTACATTTTGAGCCGTTATATCATCTACTTTTCTAATCTTTATATTGCCTCTATCATTGGCTCTCAAAATTGAGTCAACAATAGAAGATGTGTTTTTACCAAACGGGATGTCTTTTATAACAAGCGTTCTGTTGTCGAGCTTGGTGATGTTGGCACGCACCTTTACCGACCCTCCACGTTCTCCATCGTTATAGCGTTCCACGTCTATATACCCACCTGTTAAGAAGTCGGGATATAGCTGAAACTCCTTATCGTTAAGATAAGCAATTGCAGCATCACACAGCTCATTGAAGTTGTGAGGCAATATTCTAGATGAGAGCCCCACAGCAATACCTTCAGCACCTTGAGCCAATAGCAAAGGAAATTTCACAGGAAGTGTTATTGGCTCTTGATTTCTACCATCGTAAGTGTTTTTAAACACGGTAGTTTTATTGTTAAACAAAACTTCTAAAGCAAATTTAGAAAGCCTTGCTTCTATGTATCGAGGTGCAGCTGAGCCATCGCCTGTAAGAATGTTTCCCCAGTTACCTTGCGTGTCAATCAACAAATCTTTTTGCCCCAGTTGCACCAATGCATCACCAATAGAGGCATCGCCATGAGGATGAAACTGCATTGTGTTACCAATAATATTTGCAACCTTGTTGTATCGCCCATCGTCCATCCTTTTCATTGAGTGAAGAATACGACGCTGTACGGGTTTCAATCCATCGTTGATATGAGGCACAGCACGCTCCAATATCACATATGACGCATAATCAAGAAACCAGTCTTGATACATCTTCGTTAAATTTAACGGAGCATCGTCGCTAATTTTTTGAGCAAACTTTGAGACATTGGTTGTCTTACGGCTTTTATTTTGATTACTAGTATCTTCTTCGGATGTATTGTCGATATTCTCGATTCCATCCTTATCTAAATCTTTAGAGGACATATTGTGTTATAATTGAA
>DUVZ01000004.1 GCA_012840785.1 Bacteroidales bacterium | reverse complement strand
GGGATGTAGCTCAGTCCGGTTTAGAGTACTCGTCTGGGGGGCGAGGGGTCGGAAGTTCGAATCTTCTCATCCCGACAATTTAGAAGATAGTGATTATCAAAAGCATAGGTGGTATAACCACTTATGCTTTTTTTGTGCTCACTACTCTTGTAAAAGAATTACACACAAAAGTATTAGCTTTCTGTATTAATATTGCAATATCTTATAAGACTAATTTGTTTTCACATGACCATTTTGTAGCCAGCAACTTAGTAATTTTAGAGTGGAGCGAGTATCTATATACTACATTATCAGATTGATAATTACTTGAATATGATAAACTCTGTTTTTTTTGTTTCTAATTGTGAATAGTTCTTTATTTTATGTGTTGCGTAATTGGTAATCTATTGGCATATCTTTTCCAAGCTTTTCGGAGGGCTACAAAATGTCTAAAAGAGTTGAAACTTGTATCTACCATGGTAGATGTGCTTTGAAAAGCAATGTTTTTGTTTTGATACCAAACTTTGAGTCATTCAGGTCTTAAAATTTCAATTTCTCATATAGAATTTTCTTTACATCTGTGATTTTTCAATCGTGTGCTATTTTTTATTTTTCCACGACTTTTTTCTCCCATGTTTTTTTTCGAGAAATCAGCATTTTACTGTTTCAAAGCGTTTCTACGATGGTAGATTCTATTTTCAGTGCATAAATTTTCAATCTACGGTGGTAGATGCAAGTTTCAAGAGACAAACGCTCAATCTACCGTGGTAGATTTGACTTCCAACTTTTTTACAGCGTATCTACGAGTGAATTGAAGAAAATAGTGGGTTATTATTTACAAATTGATATTTGTGCAAGGGTGGAAGCAATATGAGTGTGAGATAACAAAATCACATCAGCCAAGTAGAGTTAAGCAGATAATCTTGTTGCTGATTCTTGTAAAGGCATTAAATACAGAAAAAGGTTGAAATAAAAATACTTTTATCTCAACCTTTTCTTTTTTTTACTCTCTGTAAGTTTTATTCTTTCAGTTTCACTAGTGACAAGCCTAATTCATCCAGCTGCTCCTTATCTATCTTAGAGGGTGCATCAATCATTACATCGTGTCCTGAATTGTTTTTTGGGAATGCAATACAGTCGCGTATACTGTCTAAACCTGCAAATAGCGACACCATTCTGTCCAATCCAAATGCTACACCACCATGCGGAGGCGCACCAAATGTAAATGCATCCATAAGAAATCCAAACTGCTCTTGTGCACGTTCTTGTGTGAAGCCCAATACTGACAATACTTTGTTTTGAAGCTCTCTGTCGTGAATACGGATAGAACCGCCACCAACTTCCACGCCATTTATAACCATATCGTAAGCATTGGCACGTACAGCACCTGGATCTGTGTCAAGCAAGTGCATATCTTCGGGTTTGGGAGAGGTAAATGGATGATGCATTGCAAAATATCTATTTAGCTCTTCATCTTTCTCCAATAGTGGAAAATCTACCACCCACAGGCATTTAAAATCATTTTTATCCTTTAGATTCAATTGTGAAGCCATTTCCAAACGAAGGTCTGATAGCTGTTTGCGTGTTTTGTCTGTCTCGCCAGCCATCACCAAAATTAAATCTCCAGGTTTAGCATTACATCTTTCAGCCCAAAGCTTTAAGTCTTCTTCAGAGTAGAATTTATCAACCGACGATTTCAGCGAGCCATCTTCATTATAACGAAGGTAAATCAACCCTTTTGCTCCAACTTGTGGACGTTTTACAAAGTTGGTCAAGTCGTCTAACTGTCTTCTAGTATATGCTGCACAGCCTTCCACGCATATTGCACCCACATATGGGGCAGAATCGAATACCATAAAGTCTCTACCCTTCGTGAGATCTTTCATCTCCACCAATTGCATATCGAATCGAGTATCAGGTTTGTCCGAGCCGTAATATTTCATAGCATCGGCATAACTCATGCGTGGAAAATCGGGGATGTCAATTCCTTTCAATGTTTTGAAAAGGTGTTTTGTAAGTCCCTCAAATGTGTTTAATATCTCGTTTTGATCTACAAACGACATTTCACAGTCTATTTGTGTAAATTCTGGTTGGCGGTCTGCTCTCAAATCTTCGTCTCTAAAGCATTTCACAATTTGAAAGTACCTATCAAATCCCGACACCATCAATAGCTGCTTAAATAGCTGAGGCGATTGTGGTAGAGCATAAAACTCGCCTTGGTTCATGCGCGATGGCACAATAAAATCACGTGCACCTTCGGGTGTAGAACCAATTAGGGTAGGGGTTTCTACTTCAAGAAAATCGAGGTGGTCTAAATATTTTCTCGTCTCTATCGTCATTTTGTGACGAAGCTCTAAGTTTTTACGTACAGCTTTGCGTCGTAAATCTAGGTAGCGATACTTCATTCGTAAATCATCGCCACCGTCAGTGTCATCTTCTATTGTAAAAGGAGGGGTTTTAGATTTGTTCAATACGGTAAGCTTGTTGGCTATTATCTCAATATCGCCAGTAGGGATATTGCTATTTTTGCTAGAGCGCTCTTTTACAATACCTTCAACTTTAATAACCCACTCTCTGCCAAGCTTGTTGGCTTGTGTATACAACTCTTCGTTGACCTCCAAATCAAAAGACAGCTGGGTAACACCATATCTATCTCTTATATCTATAAAAGTCATTCCACCCATCTTTCTTATTCTGTGTACCCATCCCGATAACACAATTTCATTACCTACATTGGTTAGGTTTAGTTCGCCGCACGTATTGGTTCTGTACATAATATTTTTATAAGCTTGTTATTTTAAGATACAAAGATACAAATAAATCAGTTTCTTAAAAGGAAGAGTTGTTTAATAAAAAATTGAAACATAAAAAGTATAGACATAAAAAAACATCAGCAAAAATTTTGCTGATGTTTTATGTTGTCGGGGTACCAGGATTCGAACCTGGGACCTCCTGCTCCCAAAGCAGGCACACTAACCGGACTGTGCTACACCCCGAGCGGTTGATTGTTTCAAATCGGGTGCAAATATATGGGAAAAATCTATACAAACAAAATATTTCGTCCCAAAAGCTCTTGTTTTTTGTATTTTGTTGAATTTTTAAGTGAAAAGAACAATTAATTATATGCTTTTGTTGAATAATCGTCCCTGAAAAGTATCTCTCTCTTTAAATCTCTTTGTAATCTTTTGTGTGATTTCGTAATTTTTTACTCCCCAATCAGGAGTAATAAGCATCTCTTTTGGAGATTGTGATGCAAACCTATCGATATAAAAATTGGGGTTGAGTAGTTCCAAAAAATCTACACAAAGCTCTACGTACTCATCCAATTGAAATATATTAAAGGATTGAGGCTCTAGTTTGTATTCTTTTGCCATTGCCGTACCTCTCACTATCTGAAGTTGATGAAGCTTGATTGTTGTAAGGGGCAGTCTTGATAGGGTAGTGGCATGCAATAGCAAATCGCTACGAGATTCACCAGGAAGACCTAGTATCATGTGTGCGCCTACAGGAATACCTCTCTCAGCTGTTTTTATGATAGTCTGCTTCGACTCCTCGAAAGTGTGCTGCCTGTTTACTCGTTCTAGTGTGCTATTTAATGTCGATTCTACTCCATATTCTATTAGTACATAGTGTTTTTTGTTTATCTCTTCTAAATAGTTTAGCAACTCATCAGGCATACAGTCTGGTCTAGTGCTTATAACCAACCCAACTACTCCGGGATATGCCAATGCCTCTTCATACAAATCTTTCAACTTATCTACACTTTCATAGGTGTTGGTGTAAGACTGAAAATAGGCAAGATACTTCATCTCTTCATACTTGTGAGAAAAGAACTCTATGCCTTCTTTTAGCTGCTTCGAAACTGTTTTAATACTGGCACTGTAATCAGGAGTAAAGCTTTTATTGTTGCAATAGGTGCATCCACCTCTCCCTTTAGTGCCATCACGATTGGGGCAAGTGAAACCTGCATTGATAGATATTTTCTGTACTTTATAGGGGAAGTGCTCCTTTAAATATAAAGTGAAGTTTTTATATGGCTTTGTTGAATTGTTCATCTTTAAAATTATCAATTGTGCAAAGGTAATTTATATTTTAGTAAAACAGAGAAAAGGGTATTTTGTTTTCGCCTTATAAAATTGAAGCTATACTAAATAAAGAAAGCTACCCATCTAAATGAGTAGCTTTCTATTAATATAGTAGAAAATCAGTTATTGTTTATTTTTCCGATTTTGTTTCTTCTTCTTCTGAGTCTGTTTTTTTAGCTTCAACTTCAACTTCTTCTACTTCAGTTTCAGTTTCTTTCGCCTCAGCTTCAGCTTCTTTTTCAGCCTCTCTCTTGTCCAAAGCAGCTTTAGCATCACTTATTTTTTTGCTGTCAAGCTTCTCTTTCAATGCAGCCAACTCTTCGATATCTCCTAAAGTAGATTTTTCAGCTGGAGCTGCTGGTGCAACTGCAGGATCGTCATCTTTCTTGCGAGTAGCTCTTTTTGAAGCTTCTTCTCTTTCTTGTTCGTAAGTGCGACTGTGTGAAACTAATATTCTCTTCGAATCTTTGTTGAATTCAACAATTTGGAAATCTAATCTTTCTTCCAATTGTGCTTGGCTTCCGTCTTCTTTTACCAAGAATTTAGAAGTAGCAAATGCTTCAACACCATAAGGTAAAGAGATAACAGCACCTTTGTCTAGTAATTCTACAATAGTTCCTTCGTGTACAGAACCTACTGTAAATACTGTTTCAAATACTTCCCATGGATTTTCTTCCAATTGTTTGTGTCCTAAGCTCAAACGACGGTTTTCTTTATCTACTTCTAGAACTTGAATTTCAAGGTTTGCACCTAGTTCAGTTATTTCACTTGGGTGTTTTATTTTCTTTGTCCACGATAAGTCAGAAATATGCACTAGTCCTTCAACTCCCTCTTCAATCTCAACAAAGATACCAAAGTTGGTAAAGTTGCGTACAATAGCATT
>DUVZ01000057.1 GCA_012840785.1 Bacteroidales bacterium | reverse complement strand
AGTAGCGTAGCCAAAAACCGATAGAAATAAGAAGTGTTATCACCTGCGAAAGCATTGTGCCCAAAGCAATACCTTTTATCTTCATATCAAACCCATATACAAATGTAAAACTAAGAACAATATTTAAAACATTGTTGATAATGGCAATCACCATAGGGGTCTTAGCATTTTGCATACCAATAAACCATCCATTAAATGCAAACATACTCAACACAGCCGGTGCACTCCAAACAGCTATTCTAAAATAATACTTTACATTTTCTATCGTTTCAGGTCCAGATTTAATGAAGTTTATAGCAACCTTCTCTATAGGCATTTGTAGAAGCAATATCAGCAACCCTATGCCTATTGCCACAACCAACGAACGTATAAGCACATTCATGGTTTCGCCAAAGTTGCGAGCACCATAAGCTTGTGCTGTAAATCCACTTGTGCTCATGCGCAGAAAACCAAAGTTTAGGTACACCATATTAAAAATATTGCCACCCAAAGCAATTGCACCAATATATATAGCCGATCCAAGGTGTCCAGCTATGGCTATATCTATCATTCCCAACAATGGTATTGTAATGTTTGATATTATATTGGGAAACGCTAAGCGAAATATTTTTCTATCCATGGTGCAAAAATAACATTTATTATTGTGTTAAATAATTATACGCTTTGTTTATTATCTTTTTTGTAATGCATATAACCAATAGAGATAATATATTTTTATATCTTTGTGCCTAAGATATTTATTCTTTCAGACAAATTATAAAACCGCACAACAATATTATGGATAAAATTCAAGAACTTACTTCTAAGCTTTATGAAGAAGGGGTACAAAAAGGAAACGCAGAGGCAGAAAAGATTATAGCGGATGCACAGAAAAAAGAAAAGCAAATTCTTGATGATGCAAACAGTAAAGCGCAACAGATAATTGATGCTGCAAATGAAAAGTCTACCGAAATAAGTAACCATGCCGAGTCGGAGCTTAAGTTGTATGCTTCGCAAGCATTGGAAGGTCTTAAATCTGAAGTGACAAACATAATTACCGAAAAACTAGCCACATCTAGTGTAAAAGCAGCCTTGAGTGAGAAAGAATTTATGCAAAAGCTTATCATGAACTTGATGCAGAACTGGGCTGAAAAACAGACAATGATTGTTAGTGTAGAAAACAAAGATGAGCTAGAGAACTACATTAAAGCAAATGCCAAAACGCTTTTAGACAAGAAGCTGAAAATAGAAGAGGTGAATGGCGTGAAAACAGGATTTGAAATTGCTCCAGATGATGGAACATATAAAGTGAAATTTGGCGAAGAGGAGTTTGTTGAGTATTTCAAAGAATTTCTACGTCCTCAAATTCAAAAACTATTGTTCTAAAACTCTCTTTATCTAAAAAATCTCACGTTGGTCTATGTTTAAAAATAAATATTATTACTTTGTAGCAGGTCTGCCCGACTTTTCGTTCGACAGCACAAAACTCCCTTTCACAGTATCCGAATTTAAGGAGATACTTTACAAAGAGTTGAAGGCAAACGATAGAAAGTTGATCGACAAGTATTTCTTGAAGGCTGATACAAGTAACCTATTAAAACTCCTTGAAGACAACGAGGCAGAGTTAGAAAAACTGGGTGTTTTTTCTCGTGAAGAGCTCCTCAATTCTATCACCTCGGTTAAGAAAAAAGGAAGTGCCAAGAATAAAAATTTTCCAAAGATATTTGAGCTGTTTATAAAACAATGGCTGAAAGAAGATGCCGAAGCAGAAAACAAAAACTGGGAAGATATGCTTACTTCTCTATACTTCGATTACGGCATTGAAGCTAAAAACTCATTACTATCTCGATGGTTTACACTAAACCTAAATATTGGAAATATACTAGCTGCTATTTATAGTAGAAAATACGATCTTGATGTAAAAAGCGTAGTGATTGGCGATAACCACATTGCCAACACCATTCGTGCTAACACAAAACAGCGAGATTTTGGACTCGACGAGGATGAAATCGATTACCTATCCACGCTAACCAAAATATCAGAAGAGACCGATATATACGAAAGAGAGCGTAAGATAGATAAAATTCGATGGGATTGGTTGGAAGAGAACACAGTTTTCGATTATTTCAATATAGAATATCTTTTTGCTTATTTATGCAAACTACAGATATT
>DUVZ01000056.1 GCA_012840785.1 Bacteroidales bacterium | reverse complement strand
ATTTCAGAAACAAAACTGAGAATTTCTGAAGGTAATTTAATGAATGATCCATCTGAAGGAGAAGCCTTCTATGATTTTCTGAATCTGGAATCTATAAATAAAGATCAAAGCTTTTCACAAAAACCCTTTCTCGGAAGTTTTGTTTCAGAACATAATTCTGACGATCTTAATATGTGGAGGTTTTATGGGAAAGAAAATGGCAAAGAAGCAAAGGGTTGCTCAATTACAATTGAAACACAAGCGTTTATAGATGAAATAGAAAGTTTTCTTTCAAATGAGAAGAAAGAAAGACGTTATGAAAATGCAAGTGACATACATTTTTATCGTGTAACATATATTGATCAAAAAACAAATGATTTGTATATTCCCAACTCTGAAGATACTAGTGAGCTCAAAGCATTAATGATGAAGTTAAAAAAAGAGTCCAGTTTTCTAAAGAAAAATACTCTGCTTACCAAAAAATACCTCAATGCTATAGCATTTTTGTTTAAAAACGATTCTTACAAAAGTGAAAATGAAGTTCGGCTGGTCGTTAATGGTTTTGAATTCGCAAAACAATACAATACGGATATTTCTCCTCCAAAGGTATATATTGAGCTTGCATCAATTAAAGAGATAACCAAAAAAATAATTTTAGGGCCAAATGTTGAGGATTCAACTGAATGGAAAACAGTGATATTTCATAGTTTTGTTAGAAATATCCCTGTAATAGAAAAATCTACTCTCCGTTATAAATATCAGTAATAGTATGGTATAATTTTTGGTGAAATCTAAGAAAAGGAGGTGAAAATATGGCCTATACAAAACCAGAAATCTTGGCAGAAAGTACTGTATATATGGCAGATTGCCGTCCTAACAGTAAGCCAAGTGGAAGACCTTGTAACCCGCCAGGACCTGGTGGTCGTTAGCATGTCATGCAATCAGGTGACGATATCTACTATTAATACTACTATTCGTTGCCTGATTGAACAGGAGATATCATAATGTATTATAAACAAAAAGCTGATATTATATTCAGAGACTATGAATCTTTCGGTTATATTACAGACAACAGAAATTTCGGATATAGGAAACTTAGGGACAACGAGGAAGTCATAGGTGACAAAATCCTATCGAAAAGTGGATCCGCCTTCTTTTCTATTCTAGAAAAAAGCCCTTTGTCACTTGATGAACTCATAAAAAGAGCACACAATTTATATACTGATGTCGATATAGAACTCTTAAAAAATGATCTACAAGGTTTTTATGATATACTTGTACAAGACGGTTTCATTGTTTCAGGGAAGACGTTAACGGAGTGCAATGACAAAGATATAAAGTTTTCATATAGCAACTATACTAATGAAAAACCAAGAAAAAGACTCCCAATAATGATTCAAAAAAAACACACACAGGATTTTTTTGATGAATATTTTAAAGGTCTACCACAGCTTACAAGCGTACATATAGAAATCACGAGTAAATGTAATGAAAGATGCGTACATTGCTATATTCCACATGAGAACAAAATGAACGACATGTCTCCAGTTATATTTACGAATATTTTAAATCAATGTATAAGGCTCAACGTACTTCACATAACTATAAGCGGTGGAGAACCAATGATCAACAAGCACTTTTGTAGTTTTCTTAATGAACTAAATAATAACGATTTTTCTGTAAGCGTACTGAGCAACTTGACATTACTTAATGATGAAATAATAAATGAATTGAAAGCAAATCCCTTATTAGGTGTACAAGTCTCATTGTATTCAATGAAACCAAATATCCATGATCAAATAACAAAACTGCAAGGCAGCTTTGAAAATACCACAAGCAACATATTAAAACTAGTTGAGAATGATATTCCTGTACAAATAACCTGTCCTATAATTAGACAAAATAAAGATTGTTATAAGGATGTTATCACTTGGGCAAAAGAACACAATATTGAAGCTACTTCTGATCCTTCAATCATGGCTAGATATGACCATACAACCTCCAACCTATGCAATCGCTTATTGCCAACTGAGGTGAAAAAGATTCTCCATGATAAAATTGAGGAGGACCCTCAATATTTAGTACAACTAATAAACGAAGCTCAACAAAAAAAAGCTAGCAATCCAAATGATATTGCGTGTAGCATCTGTCATTCATCTGTTT
>DUVZ01000055.1 GCA_012840785.1 Bacteroidales bacterium | reverse complement strand
CTGTTTATCTATAAAGGAAGGAGCAAACAAATGAAAGAGATAGTAGTAATATCTGGAAAGGGTGGCACTGGAAAAACATCGCTCACTGCTTCGTTTGCTATGATGGGTGCTACGGATGTGGTGCTTGCAGATTGTGATGTGGATGCAGCAGATATGCATTTACTGATGCAACCCGACTTAGATTCTTCAGAAGATTTTTATAGTGGCGAGGTTGCTTACATAGAGCAAGCTAATTGCATTAGCTGTGGAATATGTATGGATGTGTGCAGGTTTGATGCTGTTTCGGTAATCAACGATGAGTACACCATTACACCATTAAATTGCGAGGGATGTGGCTATTGTGCACGTGTGTGCCCCACTGAAACAATTATCAACAAAGATCTCCTTGTTGGAGAGTTATTTGTTTCTAATATTAAAACAGACAGCAAAATGGTGCATGCTCATCTTGGTATTGGAGCAGACAATTCAGGTAAATTGGTAGCTAAAGTAAAAAACGAAGCCAAAGCGTTGGCACTAAAATATCAGAAAGATTACGTGTTGGTAGATGGCTCACCAGGTGTAGGATGTCCGGTAATATCTTCACTATCAGGAGCTGATTTTGCAGTGCTAGTTACCGAGCCATCAATATCGGGTATTCACGATTTGAAGAGAGTATATGAACTAGTGAAAAAGTTCAACATTAATGCTGGTTGTATTATCAACAAAGCCGATGTGAATATTGAAAAGCAGGTAGAGATAAAACAGTTTTTGGTGGATGAAGGTATTGAACATATAATAAACTTGCCCTACAATGAGGATTTTACCAAAGCAATGACGCTTGGACAGACTATTGTAGAATATAAACAAAAAGAACTAACCAATTTGCTAGAGCAGGCTTGGGAGAAGATAAAAGAATTAACAAACATAAAAGGAGAAAATAATGAAGATAGCTTTTACTGCTGTGGGTAAAGATTGGGACGCAATGATTGACCCACGATTTGGCAGAACAGAATATATTGTAGTATTTGATGAGACAACTAATAAGTTGTCTGTAATTGATAATAGTGCAGTTAAAAACGAAGCTCATGGAGCAGGAACTGCAACATCGAAGAAGATATTCGAACTCAAACCCGATGTGCTGATAACAGGCAACGGACCAGGTGATAATGCTGCAATGGCACTAGAGAAGATGGATATGAAAATATTTGTTGGTGCACAAGATTTGACATTAAAGCAAGCATTGGAAAAGTATAGAAAAGGTGAGTTGAAGTCTTTTTAATAAGAAATGAATATACTGAATAATAAAAGGACTGTTAGTTTAGAAGTAAACCAACGCCCTTTTTTTGCTTTCATCAATCTCGCATTAGCGATTATACAATTTCAGCAAATAATTCTCTATTGTCATCAACATACTTAGCAATAATTGCTGTTTGAGCTTTTTCTACTCGATAGTATTGCTCTTCAAGCTCTTCAAAGTCTTCAAAGTCAACATACATAGCGTTGAACTCTTCGTCTGTAGTTTCTCTTTCAAGTTCTTCACGGTTAGCATCAAATATCTCTTTTGCTCTGTATATAGTTTTTGCTGTCTCCTTCGCACCAAATAGCTTAAAAGCCTTTGCAGTGGGATTATCAAATATGTAACCACCATATCCGTTTTGTATCAACTGAACAAAACCTCCATAATTCACCTCTTCCCTAAAAAAACGATAGGCAAGTAGTGCGTGTTGATGTCCGTTTAGTTTGTGCATGTTTTCAGGATTCATCTGATTATCTAATTCGGCAAGATAAGCATCGGTATATAGATAGATATAGTCTACGGGTCCTTTTTGAAGCGAATCTACTATTTGTTTGTTTGTTATTTTTATCATATTGGTGTGGTGTTATATTTTTGAGTAAATATAAGACATTTTTTAATGAATAAATCTCTTTATTGTTTCTGTTTTGTTTTTCTTTCTTTGTGCCACAGTTGATAACTGTTTACTATATTTTGCCACAATACATAGCTTCCTGGTCCAATGGACGCTACAGGGTTGAGGTATGTTTGGGTAAGCCATATAGCAAGAATTGTGTTTTTTTGCCCCAAACCCTGTCCGCCTGCTATAGTACTGTCGTATTTTTTGCCAATACGACGACCAAACCAAAACTGCAACACGCAGATAATTAGAGCTACACCCGCCATTGCAAGTTTTAGTTTATAAGAAGCATTGCCTTGAATGCTTATAAACATTGTTACACGGCTAGTAACAATGGTGAGGGCTATTGCCCATAAATAGAAGGATAGTATTTGAGCTTTACGTATAGTGTTGTGCAGTTTGGGGCTTACCTTGCTTATTGTTATTGCCAAAATGAAAGGGAGTAATAACACAGGGAAAACTTTTTTGAAGATAATAATCACAGAAGACCCAAAGGTTATAGCCCCTACAGATGCATCGCCAATAAGGGCGAGAAAGAGCGGTGACAAAATTGCAATTGATAAGTTGCTTATAAATGAATAAGCAGCTATTGAGGAGATATTGCCTCCTAAAATACCTGTAATTACTGGAGCGGAAGCTGCTGTGGGTGCAAGTATGCAAATCATAGCAGCTTGTGCAAGTGTGGTGTTAAACTTAAAAAACAGCAGGTAAACTAAAATGCTTCCTCCATATTGGATGCCTAAAAGAATATAGTGAAATTTTTTGAGTCGAATGTCTCGCAATATTATACGGCTATAGGTGATAAAGAGCATCACTGCAAGCAAATATGGAATAGCTGGTGCAAGTATTGCAAGTTGCTTATAGAAGCTAATACCAATAACCATGGCTATTGGTAGCATGTATTGTCTTAGAAATTGTTGCACAGCTTAATTGTTATAATAATCTTTGGGGCTATCCGAAATTTCAACCACTCTGTTCTTGTCTCGATAGTTGATATCAATGAACAGTTGTTTCTTGTTGAAAATATAGTCTGTGATGAACTGTTCTATTTCTGGGAGGAAGTCTGTCATTGGGTATTCGGCTACTTCGTGACCATTATCCTCCATTGAGTAGAAGAGGTAAGGATATTCATTTTTGCGAAACTCTTTTGCTAGTGTGTTCGACCCAAACATACCAATGTTAAAGAAACGAGTGTTGTTGTATGGCACCAATTTATCGGCATTGCCATGAAACAGAAGGGTAGGAGCTGGAGCAATGGTGTAAGTTGGAGCTCCCTCTCTACTAAATATGCTGCCTGAAAAAGCAATTACTCCTGCATATTGAAATTTAGGAGACAAGATTTTGCTAGACTCAAAACTATTTCGCTTTTCGTAATCGGCTTGCAGCACTGCTATTGCACCAGCACTCGACCCACTTATTATTATTTGAGTAGTGTCGATATTTAGTTCAAATGCATTTTCTAACAAGAATTGGGTAGCGATATATAAATCTTCAACTGCCAATTCTATTGACTTCTCCATTGGTTTATAATTAAACATAGAGGGAGCTTTCTCACCCTCCATCCCTAAACGGTAGTCAATTGAAACAACAGTGAAGCCATTGTTTGCAAAATGGTTGAAGTAATCGCTGTATATCTCAGCATCGCGTGTACCCTCCTTAAATCCACCTCCAAATACAAACAACAAGCACGGTTGCATCTCACCTGTATAAGTTGAGTACACATCAAGTTTTAATGATTGTGAGTCTCTTTTTGTATAGGTGTAAGTTTGCTTTTGTGGGGTGGCTGCATGTAGCACGAGGGGGAACAACCACACTAAGAGTAGTATAAATTTATTATGTAGTTTCATTTAATAGTCTCTATTGGTTAGTTTGATTTTGTTTGTAAAAGTTATAAGGCTTTATTAGTGCTGCAAATTGGGTTGCAATCTAAAGAGTGAATGTTTTGAAATGAGTTGTTTATTTGTCCACGATAGACATAGCTGCCAACTTGTGATAGGCTAAGCTTACTCTTTTCCTGTAAACTCTTTAATGAGCTTTACTGTATCTCTTTTCGCTTTATCAAAATCATCATTCATAATTATAGCATCAAATTGCCGAGCATAGCTCATTTCGTGCTTTGCTTTATCTAAGCGATTTTGAATAACCTCGGGGGTGTCTGTTCCTCTTTTTTCTAAACGATTGCGCAGTTCATCTACAGATGGGGGCATAACAAAAATAGTGAGTGCTTTATCGCCATATATTTTCTTTATTGCTAATCCTCCAACACAATCAACATCAAAAATTACATT
>DUVZ01000054.1 GCA_012840785.1 Bacteroidales bacterium | reverse complement strand
TATCTTCGCACCATGAAACAAAAACTACACCCCCTGCCCTATATACTCTTGCTACTATTAATAGTACAAACCACCGGCTATGCACAATATGCCGAACCATTGAACATACCCCCTGCTCTAAGTGCTGGTTTTGGCGAACTGCGCAACAACCATTTCCACTCTGGCATCGATTTCAAAACCCAGCAGGTAGTAAACAAACCCATATTTGCAGTAGCCGATGGCTACATATCACGCATATCAGTATCGCCAGGAGGCTATGGATTGGCACTATACATCGATCACCCTGAACTTGGACACACCTCAGTATACGGACACCTCAACAGTTTTGCAAAACATATAGCCCAATACGTAGAAGAGAAACAATACCAACAAGAGAGCTACAGAGTAAACCTTTTTCCAGAGCCACACGAACTGCCCATTGCCAAAGGGCAACAGATAGCACTAAGCGGCAATACAGGCTCATCCGGAGGTCCACACCTACACTTCGAAATACGCAACACAAACACACAAGCACCCATCGACCCCCTACAATATGTAGCACAAAAGGTAGTCGATACACGCAGCCCCGACCTCCGTGGCATAGCCTTCTACCCCATCAACACAGAAGGAGTGGTCAATGGCACCACCACACCCACCCGTCTCACAATCTACAAATCAAAAGCAGGCACTCCACTACCCCTACAAAAAGAAATCACAGCCTGGGGAAAGATAGGAGTAGGCGTAAAAGCTTACGATAGAATGGATGAACAAAACAATATATATGGAGTAAAACATATTCGCCTCTTTGTCGACAATACCCTTACATTTAGCAGCACCATCGATGAGTTCAGGTTCGACGAAACACGCATGCTTAATAGCTTTGTCGACTTCGAAGATTGGCGCAACAACAAATCCTTCTTCATGAAATCCTTTATCGAACCCGGCAACACCCTTCGCATCTACAACAACTCCCTCGATGGCTATATCACTATAGACCAAGAGAGAGATTATGCCATGCGATACGAACTAGAAGACCATCACGGCAACATCACCACCTACCGCTTCACAGTAAAAGGCACCCCACAAGATATGCCCCTCGCCCCCATTTGCCAACACCCAATGGCTTGGAACACCTTCAACAGATATGCCCACTACGATTTCATGCTCACCATCCCCCAAGGCAACCTCTATAGCAGCTTCTGTTTTCAGCACACAAGCACACCACAGCAGGGCAACAGCTACTACTCAAACATCCACACCGTACACAACACCCCAGTGCCACTACACCAAAATGGCAACATCTGGATAAAAATATGTAGCGACACCCTACCCCAGCGCAATAAGTATGGCGTGGTACGCATCAACAAAGGCAACCAACGAGACAGCTGGATGGGTGGCACCTATAAAAATGGTGGAGTAGAACTCACCATCAACGAACTGGGCAACAGATATGCCATCTCGATGGATACCATTCCGCCCAAAATCGAACCACTCGACCCACAAACATGGAAACAAAACGGTCGTATCCGCATCAAACTAACCGACAACTTAAGTGGCATTGCTTCATTTCGTGGCACTATCGATGGCGAGTTTGTGCTCTTCAAACACGACAGCAAATCCACCATCTACACCTACACCTTCAATCGCCAACGATTGGGCGAACTGCCCATCAAGCAATTCAGGTTTGTGGCTACCGATGGGGTGGGCAATGAGGCAGTTTATGAGATTGAGTTATAAACTAAAAATTAATAGTTAAAAGTGAGCTTTGTCCTCCAACCCCGCAACACGTTTAACAAACAAATAAAAACAGTATGCTAAAAAACGAAGTAAACAAAATCATCCAATACGAACTACAATTTGGCAACCAACGCGAGCTATACCACTACAACTGTGCCGAAGCCATACTACTAGGAGCCAACAGCTACTACAACCTACAACTCGACCCTCGCACCCTAAAAATAATCAAACCCTTTGGTGGCGGAATGAACACCGGCAACACCTGCGGCATCCTCACTGGCGGCATAGCAGCAATAGGCGCCATATTTGCAGAAGATATGCCCAGCCTCAACCACACCATGAAAGAAGCTACCAAGCATTGGACAGAGCAGTTCGAAAACAGATTCAAAAACACCAACTGCACCCAAATCAAACAGCTCAACCAAATAGGAAACGAAGGCTGCGCCCACCTCATCCTACAAGCTGCCGATCTATTGCAGCAAGTAATAGAGAAATACAAAGGCAACAAAACTACTCAGTAAAACAAAAAAAGTATACACAACAAAAAAAGGGAGAGGCATCACACTAGCCACTCCCTTTTCTATTTACATATACCGCCAACTCATCACATCAAGCAAACAACAACAGCGATATATACATACACCCTCAAAATATAAATCAACACAATTTTTTTATTCTTTAAAACCACGCGGTTTGTAGCGCACCAAACGAATTGCATTTAAGATAACCAAAAGCACACTCAACTCATGTATAAGCATACCCGAAGCAAGGTTCACATTCTTGGTAAGCACACCCATCAATAGCAGCACCACAGTACCAATAGCCAACACCATATTTTGCTTCATATTCAGCACAGTAGCCTTAGAAAGCTTCAACATATAAACCAATTTATCCAAGTTGTCAGCCATCAACACCACATCGGCAGTCTCCATAGCAACATCCGTGCCAGCCACCCCCATTGCAATACCCACATCAGCCGTTGCAATTGCAGGAGCATCATTCACACCATCCCCCACCATAGCAATCCTACTGCCCCTACCCATACAATCCTTCACCCTATCCACCTTATCCTCGGGCAATAGATTAGCAAAAACCCTCTCCACACCCACCTCATCAGCAACAATATTGGCAGTATATTCATTATCCCCTGTCAACATCACTGTGTGCTTCACACCAGCCAACTTCAACTCCCTCACAGCACCTGCAGCCCTCTCCCTCACCTTGTCGGCAATAGATATCACCCCTAGCACACCAGCACCATTAGCAACAAACACAGCCGTATTGCCCCGCTCCTCCTGCTTCAAAGCATAAGCACTCACCTCATCATCAACCACAACACCATCCTCGGCAAGCCCTTTTCTATTACCAATAAAGAGAGAATTTCCATTCAAATTCACCTTAATGCCGCGCCCCTTCAACACATCCACATCAGTAGGCTCCTCCACAAGCTCTATCTCCAACCTCTCTGCCTCTCTCACAATAGCCTTTCCAAGATGATGCTCCGACGCCGTTTCAGCCTCGGCAGCCATCCTTAGCAACTCCTCTTGCGACATCCCAAACGACTTGATAGCCGTTACAGCAGGCCTCCCCTCGGTAAGTGTACCCGTTTTGTCAAACACAATAGCATTCAGCTTAGCAAGATTTTCCATCACCTCGCCCCCTTTAATCAAAATCCCATTCCTAGCCCCATTACCAATACCCGCCACAATAGAAACCGGCGCAGATATCACCAAAGCACCCGGACACGCAATCACCAAAAAAGTAAGCGCCAAGTGAGCATCCCATGTTATCAACCCCACCAATAGCGACAAAACCATAATTCCCGGCGTGTAGATAGCCGCAAACCTCTCCAAAAAGCGTTGCGTTTTTGCCTTTCCCTCCTGAGCCTCCTCCACCAACTCAATTATCTTATTAAAAGTAGTATCCTCGCCCACACTCTCTGCCACCACCTCAAGAAAACCACCATCCAATATAGTTCCACTAAACACCCTATCGCCCATAGCCTTAGCCACTGGTGCCGACTCTCCCGTAATGGTAGCCTCATTCACAGCCCCCATCCCCAACAGAACCTGCCCATCAATAGGAATCTTCTCGCCCGTTTGTACCACAACCACATCACCCACCACCACATCCTCGGCCTTTATTATACTGCGCACACCCTCTCTCACCACATTTGCCTGCAGCGGCGCCATCTCCATCAACGATCTTAGCGAAGAACGAGACTTCTCCAGCGAACGCCCCTCTAGATAAGCCCCAAAAAGAAACAAGAAGGTTACTGCAGCCGACTCGACATATTCACCAATAATCAATGCCCCTATAACAGCAATTGTAACCAATAGCTCAATGCTAAACACCCTCATAAAAGATGCACTCCACGCCTTCACAAAAGTGGGATATCCTGCCAACAAAGTTGCCATAATCAACAGAGCATTCAACACCCCATCATTCCACTTAAATAAATACGCAGCAAGAGCACCCAAAAGAATCAGTGCCGACGCATACATTATTCTATTTATATCTTTAGCCTTCATAACCTTACTTGTTTTTTTACTTAAAAATAAATTATCACTTCAGCACCTCAAAACCAACCCGCTCTATAAGCTCCTGCAGCTGGTTGGCAGATACCACCTCATTATCATACTTTACCTTCACCTTACTAGAGTTGAACAAGACCCTCGCCTCCTCCACACCCTTTTCTTTACCCAATACACCCTCAATCTTAGCAATGCAACTTGGGCATGTAAGCGTTTCCAATTGAAAATTTACAGTTTTCATATCTTCCCTTTATATTTAAATTATTAATTAATAAATCCTACCTTCACACACACCACTCTATTAGTGATGCATCGAGCCGTGCAATATATGCTCAAGCGCCTCCATAGTATGCGTATACTCTACATAAGCCTCCACATAAGCCCTACCCTGCTCCACAGAGTTGTCCTTAGTTTTGCTCAACTCAAACGCCTTTGCAAAACGCTCCTTCAACACCTCCACAAGATGACTAGCTACCTTGTCTGCCACCACATCAATATTATTCACCTCAAGCGAATTATCAGCCATTCCCACCATCGGAGTCATCGATCCCATTGGTTTCAAACCAGTAAAAGAAGCACCCTCGCCCTCTCTATGCAAACGCACCAGCGTTTCCAAAAAATGAGCTCTCACCACCTCGTTCACCTCCTCGTTACTTCCAAGAAGCCTCAAAGTTTGATTAAACTTATCCGTAATAACCCCCTCATACTTTGGCTCAACCCACTTCAACACAAGCTCTACATTTTGCTGCTCCAATGCCACCATAGCATCCTTTATTACCGGACCATCATACGAATCGCAATGTGCCGATGCCATCTGCGGCATAGCAAACGCCAAAATAATACCACTTAGTAGCAACACTACTCTTTTACTAAAACCTCTACCTAAATTTTTAATTGTTTTCATAATTTTCTTTTTTTGATTAAATAATTAAATTGACAAATAAATATATACGCTTATTCATAACGTTAATAACAGACATCTTTGTCTTCTATATAAATAAAGCTAAACCGAAATCCACATCACTACCCTCCACCCTTTGCCTATCACCATCAAATATTAGTGATAAACACCGAGCCCAACTGCAAACTCTTGGCAAGATCGCCAATCGTTGTTTCCTCAAACGTCTTCAGCATCTTGTCTCTAGTTTCCACATATTGGTGGTGCATTGGACAGGGATGCTCAATAGAACACTGGCTCAACCCCAACACACACTCGTTAAATACAGCCAAGCCATCAACAGCATTCACAATATTAATAACCGGAGTGTCAAGTTGGTGCGGTTCGCAATAAAATCCACCATAAGGACCCTTCAAAGAGCTAATAATACGATGCTTCTTCAATATCTGCAACACCTTGCCCGTAAAAGCCTCAGGTGCCTCAATATCCCTAGCAATATCCTTAGCACTCAACTTCACATCCTCGTTAGTTTCAGATGCCAAATGAATAGCTGCCCTAATAGCGTATTTACAAGATTTCGATATCATATCCTTATTATTTTGACACAAAGATACAACAAATTCTATAACAGACAAATCTGTCCCTTATGGAAGTGCATCTTTTATATATTTTTATAAGTTCCATCAACTCACACCCTACATATACTGCCTCATCACATCCAGCAACTGCTGCTTCGAAGCCACCCCCGAGTGACGCCACATCACCTCTCCACCCTTAAACAACACCAGTGTAGGCACACCCCTCACCTGATACTGCTGTGCAAGCGCCTGATTCTTATCCACATCAATCTTTATAATTCTAGCCTTGCCCTTTATCTCGGGTGCCAAATCCTTCAATATAGGAGCTTGCGCCTGGCAAGGTCCACACCATGTAGCATGAAAATCTACCAATACAGGCTCATTGCCCTCTATAATACTCTTAAAACTCTCTTTCATAACTATTCCTTTTTATACTGTTTATTAAATAGAGATGCAAAATACATGCCAAACATTAACAGCTAAAAAAACCCCAGAATAAACAATACACTAATTACCCACGTGCACCCAACTATGCAACACCTTCACAAAATCGCCATCATCCCCCTCAAAAGTCACCCTTAAATAAATATCAAAATAGTCAACACTAAAACGGCTACCCTCATCATTCAAAAACTTCCCCATAGCATACTCATCCATATACCCCATCCACTGCCCTATCTCAGCATCGGTCAAAGGTTGGTAACCACTCTTAGGTTTCTTCAGCTCCACCATCAACTGCTCCACCACCTCATCCTTCGAAACATCCCCATACACACTCAAATCATAATCAGCCCTATTTGGACTCACATACCCAATCACATTACCATACATCACATCGGGCGACGTCACAAAACGCTCCTCATCAACACTCAGCACCTTCATCTCATCGGTAGTTTCATACCTCATACCAGTCAACTTGGTATATTGCAATAAATCATCATCCATATCCGACCACACCGACGGATACCAATGCAACACCCGCTCCACCCTCTTTATCCTATTCTCATAAGCCGTATTCACAACAACATACCCAACGGGCGAATTGCTAATATAAGACAAAGCAATTGTATCCATCTCCATCCACTCGCTACACAAATTAATACCCATCGTCATGCCATTGCCAGAATAAAAATCATATACATCCTGCTCACAATCCATCTCCTTTGGGTTCGACGCAGAATAATCCCTTACCACCACCTCCGTTCTCAAAAACATACTCTCACTACTCACCCATTTCTGCTTACCATGCTGCAAAAACTTCACAACCGCCTTATCATCCAAAATAAAATTTCCAAACGCACCCAATCCCTTCACAGCAAAAACCTTCAACTGGTGCCTACCCATCGTCTCAAGCGGCACCCTAGCCACCCCACTACCAAAACTTGCACTACACACCACATTGCCAATATCTCCCTCCGTATCATTCACCACCACCACCTTATAAAAAGGCTGAAAAGCAACCAGCAGCAACACAGACAACCAAGTAAACAATCCCCACACAAACCACAATCCATACCCCTTGGGCAACCCCGCAGCAGCCACCTTCCTCCTATTTAAGAGCGCCCAGGGCAACCCCACAACAAGCAGCCCCACATAAAAAAGCAGAAACAGCAGCGACAATGCCAAATATCCCACTAGCAACCAGTTGCCATCGATAAACGGCACTATATCAATAAAATATACCTCCACCGATAGTATCACTAGCAGAAGCAACACACCCATTAAAAATTTGTGCGCTTTAAATAATCCTTTCAAAAACATGACATTAAATTTAGTGTTAACCAAGTATTATCTATAAGCATAAAGTATATTCTCTTCTAGTTATTTACAACCTGCTCGGCATCTTGCCCCGCACCCTAATCCTTCATTTTTACCAGCGCATTTATAATCAAAAAGACTACCAATACTACTATAAAAAATAGTGTTGTACTATCCATATTTGGTAAGTTTTACAATCGATTTCAAAAAAAAAGGCAAGATATCAAGAGTAAAAAAAAAGGTGCCAGTTAATATTGGATTTAACCAGCACCCCGTCCGAATAAACGAACTTACACCTACCACCCTCTTTAATTTAGTCTGTGAACTATGTTTGGTAGGCAACAT
>DUVZ01000053.1 GCA_012840785.1 Bacteroidales bacterium | reverse complement strand
TATTTTTAATGGTAAACGAAAATTGGAAATCGTTTTTATAATCCACCGCTACACTGTCCATCCCCAATATTGTAGGCAAATGAGGCTGCAACACCTGCTTTATCTCTTCTGCTATTGAGGTAAAATAATAGTCGCCTTTTACCTCCGCCTCCAAAAAGTTAGAGAATATCTGAATGGTTTTCTCCCCATCCTCCACCAGCGATTGAAGATAAATTGCACCCGGATTAAATATAAACGACTCCTCTACCAGCGAGGTACTGTCTATAACTAGCGTTCCTATCATATCGTCGATAGTGGTTCCACTAAACTGACCATCTATGCGCGCTGTGAGCGAAGCATCTACCCACCCTTCAGGAGAATAAAAAGGCTTCAACACTAGTCTGTCAATGGTTCCATTAACAGTGATATCCATACCACTTGCATTTAACATCTCTGCATGCAAATCGAATTTATCTGTTGGCGTATCTGTGTTTATATCAGCTATTATATCGCTATTGATATAACTTCCTGTAAAATTGAGATTGCTATAATTGTGCTCTTTATATTTCAACGAAGATATTGTACCATCAGCTATTACACTAATTGGTTTATCCTTTATCTGTTTCACCTTTGCATTAATGTTGGCTGACACCGAGTCGAGTCCCAACTCCTCACCCAATATCATGGCAGTCTTTAGGTTATTGGTTACAACACGCCCATCAAACGTGAAATCGGAAAAAGGTGTAGGAATACCCCCTATACCCGTAATTCGTATACTACCCGGTTTGGTTTTAAATAATCCATTAATATTTAATCGCTTCAATGTACCCTTTGCTGTGAGCCTCACATTTAAGTTGCCCAATGCCTTCACCTGCTCGGGCAGTACAGTTTCGGCACTTCCAATTTTCATAAATGCATCCAAATCGGCTTGTGTAGTGCGCAGCTCTTTCAGGTCTATTGCCACATCGGCATTGTCATATTTGGTATAATCTTCGATACTACCCACAAGGTCAATTTTTGTAGAAGCACCATACTCCACCATCAAGTTCGAAATATCTATTTGAGGCAATTGTCCTTTTAGGTTTGCATCTATTTTCAAAGTCTTGTTTAGACCAGCAAACTGCGGCGAAAACAGCGCTATATCAGCCGGGTCGATATTGTTGCTCTTCATATCTATTGCAAACTCTTGCGTGTTGATACAATAGACAACATCAGCAGCATCAATCTCCGTTGTGTTTAATTTTATAGCCAGTTTATTGGCTGTTATTCTACCATCTTTCGACCTCACCCTACTCGTTTTCACATGATGCAAAGTAAGCCCAGTGCGCTCTTTAAGCGATAGCTTTCTGATAGTAGCATCAAGGTTATTGATATCTATCGAAGGCGCTTTCAAGCGTGCATTTAAATCATACACATTTATGTGGTTAGCATTAAAAACATCGGGTGTAATGGGCGCAGATAAAATATTGTAGTGAGCCACCCCATTTTTGAGAGCCACATTATCGAAGCTAATCACCATTGGGTTGGGGTTTGGCTCTTTGTAGGTAGTATCTTCACTTGCAAAGGCATCTATAATAAACTGAAAGTTGAAAGGCGCTTCTGGAGTCTCTTTATAGATATTGGCAGTAAAGTTTTCGAGATTGATAGCAGAAAATTGCAACTTCTTATTAAGCAGTCCAAGTGGATTAAACTTCACATCCAATTTGTTTACAAAGAGCAGCGTATCTTGGTTTTGGTCTTCTACGTACAAGTCGCGTATTCTCACGCTATTGAGCAATTGCAAATTGATATTGCCAATTGTAGCCTCTGTGTTTATCATGGGCTTTAGCTTGCTCAATGCAAAGTCTTTAGCTTTGTTTTGCACAAAAGGTATGCTCAACGTTATAAATATAATAATATTGAGCAACACTATCGATACAACCACAATAGCGAGTATTCTTAATGCCTTTAGAAAGATTTTCATCGTTCAGTATATTTCTTCTTCAAATTATATGCAAAAATACGAAAAAAAGCCATCGTAATGAATGTTTCAACACACCTTTAACCAAATACAAGCAGATAAAGTAGTTATTAATATTTACATGGGTATAAAAAATGGTTTTATGTTGTCTTTTTAGGA
Source organism: Bacteroidales bacterium (assembly GCA_012840785.1). Taxonomy (GTDB): domain Bacteria; phylum Bacteroidota; class Bacteroidia; order Bacteroidales; family Dysgonomonadaceae; genus UBA2632. The sequence goes on along the minus strand of DUVZ01000053.1, from coordinate 6,935 downwards.
TATGTATAGCTCTTGCTTTGCAGATTATACAGCAATGTTGAGATGATTGTAAGCAAAACTACAGTAGCAGGAGTCAACATAAAGAAATTCTAATTGCTTTACAACACTATAATCAGGCATCAAAATTGTATTCTGCTCCAATCCCAGCACTTTTAACTATTAATTTTCAACTTTCCCCTCTCCACAACAACGAACTATCCCCATAACTCAAAAAGCGAAAATCATTGTCCATAGCAAAATCATATATCTTGCGCCAATCGTTGCCCACAAAAGCCGACACAAGCAACAACAAAGTACTTTGCGGTTGATGAAAATTGGTGAGCAACCCATCCACAAACTTAAACTGATAACCCGGTGCAATCATTATCTGCGTAGAAGCTATCAACACCCCCAAATTGTGCTCCAGCATATAGGCATAAATAGCCTGCAACGACTCTCTGGGTGCATACCCATTATTAGCCTCATCATAAGGCTCCCACTGTTTCACAGCTATATTATTTGCCGACAACCCCTCGCCCCTCAACAACTTCACCCCAATATAATACAAACTCTCGATGGTGCGCAGCGATGTAGTGCCCACCACAACAAGCTTGTTTTCATTGGCAAGCATCTTCTCAATGGTATCTCGCCTCACAGCTATCAACTCGGTATGCATCTCATGCCCACCTATTTGTGCCGCTTTTACAGGCTTAAAAGTACCAGCCCCCACATGAAGCGTTACCTCTGTGCGCTCAATACTTTTGATGTCCAGCGCTTTCAGCACATCATCAGTAAAATGCAAACCCGCTGTGGGTGCAGCCACAGACCCCTCCACCTGCGAATAAACAGTTTGATACGTGTTCTCGTCACTCTTCTCTGTAGCCCTATTCAAATAGGGAGGTATGGGCAAATTGCCAGCCATCTCCAGCAGTTCAGAAAAAGTGTAGGCATCATTGTCCCAACTAAACACTATCTGATGCTCTTGCCCCTCCGTCAAAAGCTTTTTAGCACACAGCACAACATCGCCCCCATCGCCCTTCAAGGGCAACATCAAAGGCTCATCCTTCCATTTTCGTGCATTGCCCACCATACAGCTCCACACATTGGTGGCAGTTTGCTCAAAACTTTGCGCATAATCTTTTGGAGCATGTGGCGACAAACAAAACACCTCTATAGTGGCGCCAGTTGGTTTTTTAAACAACAGCCGTGCATGTATTACCCTAGTATTGTTAAACACCATTAAACTATTAGCAGGAAGCAATTCTGGCAGTTCAAAAAAACTTTGTACCTTTATCGCACCCTTGCAATAGTGCAAAAGTTTCGAATGGTCTCTCTTGCCCAAAGGATATTTAGCAATTCTCTCATCAGGCAGATGATAATTATATTCTGATATAGCGATAGACTCTACTGAACTATTTTTCATTTTTTAAGCTTTATACTTTCATCTATTCATTTAATTCATGATGAAAATCCAACAAATTTAGTCAACTTTGCAAGTAAGTCAAAATAAAATTAATGAAACACTTTTTTGAGCATCAAAAATAGAAGTTTCACACACAATATAATTAAAATGCATAAATTACAAATTGGCGACACCATCCGATTTCTCAACACAATAGGTGGTGGAAAAGTCAAAGGATTTCAAGACAAAAACATAGTAATAGTTGAAGACGAACATGGCTTCGACATACCCGTGCTAGCAACCGAGTGTATAGCAGTGAGAACTGCCGATAGCAAAAAGCTAGAAGAAACAGAGGTGAAAGAGGAGACAATAAAAGCAGCCAACGCACCTCAAATTGATACAATAGAAGACGATGCGCCCGAAGAGACCCTCTCTGGAGAGAGAATAACCTCTTGCTTGGTATACCTTCCCACCGACATAAAAAAACTGTCGACCACCACATTCGAATGTTTCTTTGTAAACGATAGCAACTACTACCTGTTTATAAACTATATGAGTCGCACAAACAGCTCATGGCAAAGCCGATACAGCGGACTTGTAGAGCCCAACACCAAACTATTTTTGGAGGAGTTCGACAAAACCCTCCTCAACGACATGGAGCAAGTGTGTGTGCAGTATGTAGCCTTCAAGCACCACAAACCATACTCGCTAAAGAGTCCAGTGTCGGTTGAATTTAAAATAGACACCGTAAAGTTTTACAAGCTCCATAGTTTTAAAGAAAACGACTATTACGAAGACGACGCACTAGTATACTACATCACCCGTAGAGACACCCCCGAACGTCAAATAGTAATCTCTAAAGAAGAAATTGAGCGTGCTTTAAGAGAAAAGGATGAAACACCCGCTCGCCGCCCTCGCATTCAAAAGATTGCAAAAAAGAAAGAAGATATATTGGAGATAGACCTTCATATCCACGAGTTGCTCGACACCACTGCTGGCATGAGCAACAAAGATATGCTAGACTACCAGATGGACAAGTTTCACGAAGTGATGAAAGAGAATATAAATAATAAGAAAAGAAGAATTGTATTCATTCACGGCAAAGGCGATGGTGTGCTCAAAAAAGAGATATACAAAGCAATCAAGAAAGAGTACAGGAGAGTAGATTGTCAAGATGCCTCTTTTCAGGAGTATGGATATGGTGCAACAATGGTGATCATCAAATAATCTTTACTAAAAACTTTCTAAACCTTGTCGAAATGGGGTCACTGAGCGAAGTCGAAGTGTAAACCATTTATTACAAAAGATAGAGATACAAGTTTATCTCTCTAATCAAAAAAAAACAACAACAGAAACAAAACTGAACAAAAAAAATGAAAAAAGCAATCATCATACTCTCCACAATACTTTTTATGTATAGCTGCGATGTGGTACAGCAAATAGGAGGCGCATACAACCTATTGCAATGCAAATACGACTACAACTCTATCGATAACATACAAATAGCAGGTATCAATCTGGGCAAAGGAAAATCTGTATCAGTTCTACAAATTGCCTCGCTCACCACTATTCTCTCTGGCGGAACGTTGCAAAACATACCCCTCTCAATGGTGATAAACCTCGATGTAGCAAACCCAAACGAAAAAGCATCGGCTTTCTTAAATGGAATGGACTACGAGATTGAACTCAACGATATGGAGCTTACAAGCGGAAAACTCGACACACCCGTTCGCATCGAGCCAGGTGGTTCGCAAGTTGTACCCCTTTCGATAGGAGTAGACTTAAAAAACCTGATGAACAGATACTCAAAAGAAAAAGTAAGTGGCGAGATGAGCCGCTTTATAGGCATAACACCTGGTGAAACAAAAGTAACCGTAAAACTGTGGCCAAAGGTGCTAATTGGAAACACTCCCATTAAATCTCCAGCTCACATACCAGTTACATTTCTTGTGGGTAAGAAAAAATAACAACACAATTACACAAAATATAAATAATACAATATATTCATCTTATAACTCAAAAAAACATGTTTATAATCGGTATTGCCGGAGGTTCGGGCTCGGGAAAAACTACGTTAGTTAACTCAATCTTAAAGCGTGTGCCATACGATCAAATCTCTGTTATCACACAAGATTCGTACTACAAAGATAGTGGCCACCTACCCATGGAGCAACGCAAAGAGCTCAATTTCGACCACCCCGACTCTATCGAGTGGGATTTACTGCTCAGCGACATTCAAAAACTAAAAACGGGTCAATCCATCGAATCACCCACTTACTCATACCTCACTTGCACCCGTCAAGAAGAGACCATTCCGGTAGAGCCCAAAAAGATATTGCTTATCGAAGGTATTCTTATCTTCACCTGCAAACAACTTTGCGACGAGATGGATATGCGCATCTACCTAGAAGTTGATGCCGACCACAGACTATCGCGCATTATCGAACGCGATATGGAGTCGCGCGGACGAACAGCACAAGATGTTATAGAGCGCTACTACAAAACCGTACGCCCCATGTACGAGGAGTTTATCAAGCCCTCGCGCCAACAGGCCGATATGCTTGTTGTGGGTGGAGGATTGAATGTGGCTGCGGCTAAATTTATATCGTCGGCTATTGTGGCTAAATTATAGACAGGAGACAAGGAACAAGGGACAGGAGGATAATAATTATTAATTGTTAATGGGGTGGTAGTCGGTCTGTTAGTTGTTCTCATTGGCTTTATCACACTTGTTGGCGCATACTTATAACCTCTTATTTTACTGAGAGTTACTAACTAGCAGCCAAACTCTTATACTAACTATCGCCATAATACCTTAATAGTTTTTTGGAAGAGACATACTATTGATATGAAAAAAATAGCATTTATACTCCTCACTCTAATCATGCTGTCGTGCAGCGAGAGCAAATACAACACCCTTCAAAACATTGAAGACCTCACCGCATATGTAGACCCATTTATTGGTACAGGTGGTCACGGACACACCTTTCCCGGAGCAACACGCCCATTTGGCATGGTGCAGGTGAGCCCCGTAAACGGAACACAAGGATGGGATTGGGTATCAGGCTATCACCACTCCGACTCGGTGATGGTGGGCTTTGCACACCTACATCTAAGCGGCACGGGTATTGGAGACCTGCTCGATCTATTGGTAATGCCCACCAACAAAGCACTAGATTTAAATGTAGCAACTACCAATCGCAACAAACTACCCTATAAATCAACCTATTCGCATAGCAACGAGAGTGCCTCGCCAGGCTACTACCAGGTGTATCTCGAAACTCCAAAAGTGAATGCAGAAGTTACCTCAACCCTGCGCACAGGCTATCACAAATACACCTTTCAAGAAGAGAGCACCATACAATCATTGGTAATAGATTTGGGCTTTGCCATCAATTGGGACAAGCCGTTGGAGACAGCCCTCACAATAGAAAACAGCACCACCATCACCGGCTATCGCCACAGCACAGGATGGGCAAAAAATCAAAAGGTGTTTTTCGTGGCAGAGTTCTCCAAGCCAATTATAGCCCACAACCTATACCAAAATCACAAACTATCGGAAGGCAATTCGGTAGCAGCAGACAAAACAGCAGCACAACTCTTCTTCAATCCCACAGACGACAATACCCTGCAGCTAAAACTAGCACTCTCATCAGTAAGCATCAACAATGCAAAAGAGAACCTTGATAATCCCGGCACCTTCAATTTCGACGAAACCAGAGCAGCCTCACGAGATGCATGGCAAGAGGCACTAGCAAAGATAGTGGTGCAAACACCCACAGACTCGCTCAAAACCATTTTCTACACCTCGCTCTATCATGCACAAATAGCACCCACTACATTTAGCGACAAAAACGGACAGTTTCGTTTGCAAAACGATAGCATAGCACAAGCTACCAACTACACAGCCTACTCCACCCTGTCGCTTTGGGACACCTTTAGGGCAGAGCATCCACTGCTAACTATCTTGAATCCAAAACTCACATCAGATGTTGTAAACTCTATGTTGGCATATTATGATGAAAGCGGCTCGCTACCCGTGTGGACCCTCTATGGCAACGAAACCAACACCATGACAGGCTACCACTCCATCCCCGTAATAGTAGAAGCATATAAAAAGGGAATAAGAGACTACGATGTAGAAAAAGCCTACCAAGCCATGAAAACCACCATGATGCAAGATGCACGCGGACTAAAAGACTACAAACAATACGGATACTTGCCTTTCGACAAAATGGACGAATCGGTAACCATCACATTAGAATATGCCTACAACGACTGGTGTGTGGCACAAATGGCAAAAGCATTAAATAAAGAGGAAGATTACCACTACTTCATGAAACGTGCCGAAGCATGGAAACATCTGCTAGACATAGATACAGGCTTTATGCGCGGCAAATCGTCAGATGGAAAATCGTGGAACCAACCCTTCGACCCAAAACATTCGAGTCACCGCCAGCATACCGACTACACCGAAGGAAATGCATGGCAACATAGTTGGTTTGTATTGCACGATACAGAGACATTTATAGATATGCATGGAGGCGTCAAGCCCTTCACACAACACCTAGAGCAACTATTTGCAGAGAGTTCAGAGATTACTGGCAGCAACCTCTCACCCGATATTAGTGGACTCATTGGTCAGTATGCCCATGGCAACGAGCCCAGCCACCACATAGCCTTCCTATTCAACAGAGCGGGGCAACCATGGCGCACACAATATTGGACACGAGAGATACTCACATCGCAATACTCTACAAAGCCCGATGGAATAAGCGGAAACGAAGATGCAGGGCAGATATCAGCTTGGTATGTGCTAGCCTCTTTAGGCATATACTCGTTCAACCCCGCATTGGCAGAGTACGAGATAACAAGTCCACTCTTCGAAACCTCTAAAATAAACCTGCCCAACGGCAAAACATTTACCATAAAAGCCAACAATCTATCGATTGAAAACAGGTATATACAATCGATTACCCTAAATGGTGAGCCCTACAATAAATGGTCTATCTCGCATGACACGCTGCTTCGAGGTGGGGAGATGGTGTTTGAAATGGGTAGCAAACCCAACAAAAGCTGGATTAAATAACAACCCCATAATTAACTAATAGACAATAGAAAAAGGCAGATTTTCACCTGCCTTTTTTTCTGTTTCATACGTTGAGCATACCCCCCAACTATCTGTTCTCAAACACCATCCTGCTCCTCGATACAGTAACCCCATCATCAGTTTCCAACTTAAACAGAAACTCATTCTTTGCCACCTCTTCGTAATAAACATTACCTTTATCACCAAAGTTAAGCTCTCTCAAAAAGTTTATCTCCACCCGTTTCAGTGTGCGTTTAGCATAAAAATCCAACGATAGCACATTGCAAGTTGCCTCTATATATTTAAGAAAATTGGTGTGTTGATTCAAATCGATATCACTATACTTCACCTCAAAAGTACTTGCCACTGTACCCTCAATATCAGGTATCCTACTAGTATGTTCCATAGGAATATCCTCCTCTACTATATGTCTTTTAAGTTCAGGTACTTTGTCCATAGGTACAC
>DUVZ01000052.1 GCA_012840785.1 Bacteroidales bacterium | reverse complement strand
TATATATCTAAATACCGTTTCAACCAAGATTCCAAGGTATAAACATCAAGCCCCGACATGTCGCCTTGGTCCACTTGATTTATCATAGCTTCTAGTTTTCTTTCTGCTTCCTGCCTGCCCTTTTGGTAAGGTGGTGGAATGGAATTTCCCTGCTTGTCCAATTTCCACTTTGATTTTGGTATAGGGCACGCTTCGCTATACACATATTTCGGAGGTTGCTTTTCTCCTGTCAGCAGATCATTGGGCATAGGTAACTTTCCTACCCATCTGCCGTCTGACTTTCTTTGATAAACACTTCCTCTGCTTGCCATTATTTTTCTGTCCCTTCTTTAGTTTTTACGAACTTAGTAAAATCGTTAACTTGCTTTTTCCCGTCTTCTGTCAAAGAATCATAATCGTTATTGGATAAAACATTCCTATACTTTACATTTGACACACAAGCCAGCCAATCTAAGCTAATGTTAAACATTTCCGCAATTTTTATACCTACTGAAATTGGAAGATCTTTAGCTTCATACGCCCCCTCGTATCTATATAGTGAGCTCCGGCTTATGTTAAGCAATTTTGCGAACTCGTCAACGCCATATCCTCTTTCTTCTCTTACCTCTTTTATTCTTTCACCTGTGTTTGGCATTTAAAAAACCACCTTTCATTAATTATATTATATTCGATATGTTCCATATTGTAAACAAAAAGTTTCAAAACTGGAAAAATAGTAGTTGACATATATATAAAAGGTATGCTATATTAAGTATGTCCCAAATATGGAGCAATTATTCATGAAAGGAGATAGTTAATTGAAACCAAATATTAAGCCTAATGAAAAGATACGAGCAGCAATGATAGAAGAAGGGTACACGCAAGAAGTTCTTGCCAAGACTGTTGGAGTGGCACTTGTCACGCTTAACACTAAACTAAACGGACATCGAGATTGGACGATGCCAGAAGGAAAGAGAATTGCAAAAACTTTAAATCGAACTTTGGACGAGCTTTTTTTATAACTTTGATGCTCCAAATCTGGAACAAATGAATTATAACAAGCCTTAAATAATATTCGCACCTTGAAAACCGCATACAGAGACCGTCCGACCGGATACCAGGCTGGAAACCTTGCCAAGATCGCCACGATATGAGCGGGAGCGAGAGACACAAAGGACTGGAATTGAACGAAGCTAGGGCGGTAATCAAAATTAAGGAGAAATGAAATGAATGAATTAATTAAGGTAGCAAACCAAAACGGAAAGTTAGTAGTGAGTAGCAGAGAGGTAGCAGAGAATTTTGAAAAGCGTCACGACCATGTTATTAGAGATATTGACATTCTAATTGATAGCATGGGGTCTCCCCAAAATTGGGGGAACCTATTCATATCTACGGAATACACACACGACCAAAACAATCAAAGGTATAGAGAGTATCTATTAACCAGAGACGGCTTTACTTTATTAGCAATGGGCTTCACTGGCAAGAAAGCCCTTGAGTGGAAACTCAAGTATATAGATGCTTTTAACAAAATGGAAGCAAGTCTAAGACAAACTATCCCAACCATGTCTCAAGCGGAACTAACCGCCATGATAGCTCAAAATCAAGTAGCTATAGAGAAAACTGCTAACATGGCCCTTGAAGTTGCCAACAGAGCGGACAAGCAGATAAACAACGCCTTAGATGTTTTCGCATCCCCACCTGATAAAGAGTGGAGGCAATCCATGAACAGCCGATTAAGGGGTATGTGCCAACAGTATGGGTTAAATTATCCAGTGTTTTTC
>DUVZ01000003.1 GCA_012840785.1 Bacteroidales bacterium | reverse complement strand
CTCTTTTTTCTAAACGATTGCGCAGTTCATCTACAGATGGGGGCATAACAAAAATAGTGAGTGCTTTATCGCCATATATTTTCTTTATTGCTAATCCTCCAACACAATCAACATCAAAAATTACATTATTACCACTTGCTAATATACGGTCTACTTCACTTTTAAGAGTGCCATAGAAGTTGTCTTTATACACTTCTTCATATTCAAGGAAATCTCCTTTTTGTATGCGAGTTTTAAACTCGTCCAAGGTTAGAAAATAGTATTCTTTTCCATGTTTCTCTTTTCCTCTTGGTGCTCTACTTGTAGCTGAAATCGAAAATTGCAGCTTCAAATCTTTATTAAGCAAGTAACGTACAATAGTAGATTTGCCTGTTCCTGAAGGTGCTGAAAATATAATCAACTTACCCGTCATAATATATGTTCCTTTCTTTACTATTTATAAAACATTTAATATCTGCTCTTTTATCTGCTCCAGCTCATCTTTCATTTGTACAACAAGGCGTTGCATATCAGAGTCGTTTGATTTAGAGCCTAAAGTGTTTACTTCACGACCAATCTCTTGAACAATGAAACCTAGTTTCTTTCCTTGTGAAGTGTTTGCTTCTATCGTTTCTGTAAAATAGTCTAAATGATTAAGAAGACGTGCTTTTTCTTCATTTACATCTAGCTTTTCAATATAATAAATTAATTCTTGTTCTAGTCGATTGCTGTCGTAAGTTGTGTTTTCTAATTTGCTAAGAGCTTCCGTTATACGAGTTTTTACTTTCTCAATACGTTCTGCCTCAAACTTTTCTAGTTCAATGGTCAGCTCTTTTATTTTGGAAATATTTGTAAGCATTGTTTGTTTTAGTGCTTCACCTTCTTGATGTCTAAATGAAATTAAATTTGCTACAGCACCATCAACAGCTTTTTCTACAGCTAGCCACTCATCTTCGTCAAGTTTTTCAGGCTCTTGCTTAAAAACGTCAGGTAGTTTAAACAGAATATCAAACCAATTAGTTGGTTCTTCAATATCAAGAGAAGCAGCAAGCTGCTTCATTTCAGCGTGATAATTTTTGAGGCGCGATTCATCAATCTTTATTGTAGAATCCATTTCCGACTCTTCTACATTGATATATAAATCAATCTTGCCACGTTCTAATATCTTAGATAGATCGTTTCGCAACGATATCTCTTTTTCTTTGTATATGTGTGGAATGCGGGTGTATAGGTCGAATTGCTTACTGTTGAGCGACTTTATTTCTACGGTGATTTTTTTACCAGGGAGCTCTGTTGTAGCCTTTCCATACCCTGTCATTGAGTGTATCATCTTCTTTTTTATACAAATGTAAGGAAAAACTGTCGTATTGTGATAGTTAGATGTAAGAAAGTGTGATTGACGTAAAAACAATGGCTTCTATAACCCCAAGTAGATGATGTGTAAAATCTCTATTAAACAGAAAAAGCTGCTCAATTGAGCAGCTTTTTCTTGTTTATAGATAGTTTGTATAACTATAATCTATTCCTCATCTTCATTACTTTCTTCTTCATTAGGTACAATTAGCTTGTAACCCTTTCCATGAATATTAATAATTTCAATGTTTGGTTCTGGTCTCAACAGTTTACGTAGTTTAGTGATATATACATCCATGCTCCTAGCATTGAAGTAGGTATCTTCTTCCCAAATTTGTTTCAACGCATGATTACGTTCAAGAATCTCGTTACTGTGTGCACTTAGAAGTGTCAACAATTCCGATTCTTTAGTTGTAAGCTTCGTTACAATAT
>DUVZ01000051.1 GCA_012840785.1 Bacteroidales bacterium | reverse complement strand
TATATAGGGTCTGTTAAGAGTTTGCTGTTTACTCCAAATCGCATTCCTTCTATTGTTGCAGATGTAAGCTCTGTGAGATACTCTATCTCTTCAGGAATATCCTTCGATGCACTGTCTTCTGGGTCTTTGCCACTCATTGCCGATAGCAAAATGGCATTGTCTATTACATTTCTGGTCATTGGTCCGGGTGTGTCCAATGTACTTGCTAGTGGAATACCTCCAGTTCGGCTCAACAAGCCAACAGTTGGTTTTAGTCCTACAAGAGAGCTTGCCCCTGATGGTGATAGAATGGAACCAGATGTTTCTGTGCCAATACTAGCCGCAGCATAGTTGGCTGCCATGGCTACACCACTTCCAGAGCTCGAACCACCGGTGTCGAACTCCCTTCGTCCGTAAGCATTAAGTGTTTGTCCGCCCACTGCACTAAATCCATTGGGACCACCTGTAAATATAAAATTCGCCCATTCGCTCAGATTTGTTTTCCCTAAAATTATGCCACCCTTTTCTTTTATTCTCTCTACTATAAAGGCATCGGGGGCTATGTGGTTTCTTAAAAAATGGCTACCTGCTGTAGTGGGCATCCCTGCGGCATTTATATTGTCTTTTATAAGAATGGGCATGCCGTAAATGAAGTGTTTATCTGTCTGTTTGTTGTTGTCTCTTTCTATTGCTTCTTCCACAGCATGGGGGTTGATGGCAACAATTGCGTTTAGTGCCTTGTCTTTATCGTTTTCATACTTCACTATTCTGTATAAATACCATTGGGTTAGGGTTTTGTAGGTGAGGTTTCCGGTTGCTATATTCTTTTGAATAGTTGGAATATCTTGCTCTAATATTAAAGGTTTAAGCTCTTGGTAATCTTCTTCAGAGAAGTCTTCTATCTGTTTTGCAACTATTTTCCACATATCATTTTTATCAAGTGTTTGTGACTGAATGAGTTTGAAACGCATCTTCTCCAACTCGTGATTTGCATTTTCGGCTATCTCTTCGGATTCGTCATACGGAATCCACTCTTCTATAACTGTTTTGGGTGTTTGTTTACACGCAAATGCTATTGTAAAAAGCATTAGAATAAAATAATGTTTTCTCATAAGGCATATCTTTTTTTAAAGTTGATACTTATCTTTTGTAATGTAGTGTAATTGCTATATTAATCGTTGGTTATCTGTTGCAACTAAAACAGGCTTTTTTATTTATTTTTCATGCATGAGTTGCCTGCCAACCAGCCTGTTGAATAGGCTATTTGCAGGTTGTATCCTCCTGTTTCGGCATCTAGGTCGATCATCTCGCCAGCGAAATAGAGACTTTTTACAATTTTAGACTCCATTGTTTTTTGTGATATCTCTTTTGTATTTATACCACCAGATGTTATAATTGCCTCTTTGAAAGAGCGATAGTTTGATATTTTGAAAACAAGATTTTTCATAAGATAGAGAATCTGTTTCCGCTCTTTCGAGGAGACCTGATTGCACTCTTTTTCAGTGTCAATGTTAAGAAGCTCAACAAAAACCGGGATCATACTCGAAGGTAACCAGAGTTTGAAAATATTAAGCAGCTTTTTATTTCCATGCTCATTCAAATCTCTAATTAGTCTAGTGTCTAGTTTTTGTTCGTCCAATGCGGGTTTTAGGTCGATGGATACTTCCACCCTGTTTTTATCTTGCAACTCTCTTACAACCTCTCTGCTTAAAGTGAGAATGATGGGTCCTGAGAGACCAAAATGGGTGAAAATCATCTCTCCAAAATCATCTGCTCTCTTTTTACCATTTACCCACACTGTTGCCTTCACATTTTTCAGATTCAGTCCTTGTAGTTTTTGAGCAAGGTCGCCTTTAGTTTCAAGGGACACAAGTGCTGGTCGTGCCTTCACAACTGAGTGTCCTACACGTCGAGCCAATTCATACCCCTCGCCATTGGAGCCAGTTGCAGGATATGATTTTCCTCCTGTTGCCATTATAACATGATTGCAAAGGAGCTTTTTGCCATTTGCCTTTACGCCTATTACGGTGTTGTCTTCAACTAGCAACTCTTCTACTCTGTAGCCGCAACATATTTCTACATTTTGATTTTTAACCCACTGTAACAGAGCATTTAATACATCTCTTGAACGGTTGCTAGCAGGAAAATAGCGACCTCCACGCTCCAAAGTGCTTTCAACCCCATGCTCTTCAAGTAGTTTAATAATATCTTTTGAGAAAAAAGAGGAGAATGCATTACGCAGGAAGCGTCCATTGGGGTACACATGTTTAATAAACTCACTTATTGGTGCATCATTTGTGATATTGCACCTGCCTTTACCCGTAATTAGCAGTTTGCGTCCTTCGTGTTTCATCTTTTCCAACACCAATACCTTGCCACCCAGCTCTGCTGCTCTTCCTGCAGCTAACAGTCCTGCTGGACCAGCTCCTATAACTATAACATCAAAATTATTCATTACACTCATTTTCTATCTAAAGATAATATCCCTCACTATTTTCATCTCGGCATACTCGTTTAGTTTATCAATCAAGCCTTGTTTATTCATCATCAACTCGGCACGCAATACCGATGATTTGAGGT
>DUVZ01000050.1 GCA_012840785.1 Bacteroidales bacterium | reverse complement strand
TATTTGACATACTTGTAGTAAATGGCAATTTAGTTGGCTATGACTATAAAACATTTAAGATGTATATAGACCCTCGCACTAAAAATGGCGCCTTTGTCTTCAACAAAGATTTTTTGCTGCAAAGCGATGGTCCATATAAAAATTACCCGTTCAGAACCATAGTTGGTGGAGAATATCAAGGTGGATATAGCGACCATTTTCCAGTATACCTCTATTTGGTAAAAGAGGCAAATATAAGAAAGTAATTTTATTGCAAAATACATTAATATAAAAAGAGCAATAAAGTGATACCTTATTGCTCTTTTTATATTTGATTGCATTGCTTTCTGTATTAATCCATAGTGTGGTTTCCCAAGTATTTAGAAGTATCGATAGGATACGAAACCCACTCTGTTTCTAATGTTGGGAATCCTTTTTTAGGATTTTTTGTAACACCAGCTCGCACTGAAGGCTTTCTTACTAATGTTCTATCTTTAGTTACTATATAATCCACGAAAGAACCCAACCATCCCCCAGTACCAGGATCCTCTCCTATCCTACCAAATATATCAACAAATGCATCAGTAGATATATTAATTAATGCAATAGCATCATTCCCATTGAAGTTAAGAGTAGTTGTTTCAAAAGCATCACCATTATACAGGTTAGCTTTTGGATGCCGAAGTACTATAACCTCTCCATCATTTAATAACCCTTCAAGTACCTGAGGCCTAGTTGGATTAGTTTGCCCATTCACATAAAGCTCAATTTTATAATCAGACAAATCTACCGCTTTTCCAGTGCCATTATATATCTCTAAGTATTTATTATAACTGCGCCCCATTACATATTCAGATATAAATAAGTCTTTAGCAGCTTCACTACTTTCACTAGCACTCTTTTGTTTCACTCCTACAGTTTTAGTTATCGCACCATCTGTAATAATAATAGTGGACTTTCTCTCTTCACCTTCATTTCTTTTAGCTGTAACAGTTACCACACCATCGTTCTCTCCACTTGAAGGAGTTATTGACAACCAAGCACCATCACTCAGCACGTACCAATTTACGTTAGCAGTAATAGCCACGTTTTCTACTCCACCGTAGCCTTCAAAAGTAATTTCTTTTTTATTGGAGATAATATAAGGAGAGGTTGCATCAAAACGATCGTCTTTCATGTCTGCTAAATCGTCTATTGATCTTATAAGTAACTGCGGTATTTTATTAAAACTTGCAATTCCTACAAAAGCACCCACACCCTCTTTAACAACTTTATCTGCAAAACCCGCTTCTTTTCTCGTACAAACAGAAACCTCTTTGCCAGCACGATTAACAATAGATGGACTGCCAACATACTTAATCCCAACTTCTTTAAACTGCACGTTTTCAATCTTCACCAGCTCCGATTGATACTTGCCGGATAACAGTTCGTCTAGTGTGGCAACTTTAGGTTGCAAGGGAGCAGATGCTTTTTCCTCAATTATAGTTACAGCTTGTGTAATAAGTGTATTGTTGTCTCCTATTTGCAATAGCCCATTAAGCTCTTTAGCTTGTATACCTTTTAATTGCACTTTCACTTTTGCACCTATAGGCACATTAGTCAAAACATTCTCTTTATCTGAAAAAACTAAGGATATACCTGCTGTTTCATCCGCTATATAAACTACATTATCTGAAATATTATCTTTAAAAGCATTTAATATTACCTCTCCCTCTATATAGTTTTCTTCTGTCAGTACAGCTCCATCTTTAAGCTTTACTCTCAAATCTGCAATAGTGATTTTGGTGCCTTGAACAGGAGGTTCTTTTTTCACAAATCGAGTTGACTCATCAGAGCTCATTTCTTGTGCATCATCTAAATTGCGCATTTGAAGCTCCCACTTTTCTTTGCAAAAAGATGCTATAGCAACAATATTTCCCTTCCCTGCAGGTAAAGCTTCATTTTTAAAGTTTGCGTTTTTAGTTGTTCTTACTTCAATAGCGCCTCCATCAACAGACTCAAGCATTCGGCTTGTTGCATTTCCCTCACCAGAATAATAATTGAGACCTTTATACTCCTTAAACTGAACATCTTTAATCTTCACAAGCGTACCATCATATATTCCACTTTGCAGCTCTTTAATTGTAAGCTCTTTTGGAATAATTGATACATTTTGATCTATAACCTCTACATCCATTTTAGAGAATATAAGTTGCAGTATTCCAGCATAATCAAAATAGTGAATCTTTGCATCTTTAAGATTAATAGCCAACTCGTCTCCGAGATTAAATGGAGTTTCATTTTGTGTAACACGAAAGGCTATCCCGCCACCAGCGTCATCCTGAATAAACCCATCTCTTTTTGCCGATCGGTTTGCACCTATTCTATCAGAAATCACAACAGTTTTTAGCATCAGCGGCTCATCAATTATTATTTCGCTTTTACCGCTATCGTTATACATATTGCGAATATCTTTAATGGAAATATATTCAAGACTGGGAGCATCTTTCCCTTTCTGAGTAATGGTTATAGTTTTATCTGTTGATGCACAGGTAACTTTAAATGAACCCTCGCGCGTATCCCCCTCATTTTCTTTTACAGTAACTGTCAACTTTGTAATCTCTTCAGAACCTTTCATAGGATTAACAGCCATCCAATCAGCCCCTGATATAATTTTAACACTCCATTCGCGATTACTTTTCACCTCAAAAGTTCTAATGCCTCCGTCCTTTTCAAATGCAGCTTCTTTATCACCATCTATAGATAGCTTCGATTGCAAAAAATCTTCATCTACAGACATACAAGTAGTAAGCAAAAACAGAGTTGTAGTACAGACTAAAGCTAAAAAATAAAAACTTTTCCTGCAAAATTGATTTTTAGTCATCATGACTATTTGTGTTTAAGTTATCAATGAATAATATCTAAGATTAAAAAACGGCATTTCTCTATCTAACGATATTGAAATATGTTAACGATGCTAAAGTACAAATATTTTTTGAATACAACATATATTCACAGATTAAAAGTCGTTTCTCATGAAATAACATCATAGATAATTTAGATTGGAATACATTTTTTATATCTTTGGGGTGTATAATTGTCACTATTATTAACTGTAATTTTACGTCGACAACAACTCTTAATAATATCTATAAAGCATATCGAAAGAACATGTAATTGAATTTATGTTAGAAGTATATCAAAACAACAAACTTTCAAAAGAATACTCACCAGCCCAAAGTCTGTTCTATGAATATTATAGCAGTGAAGAAGAATTTTTATTAAACCAAGCTGATATGAATAATCTTTTTGATCAGATTCTGCGCATAATTGAAGAAGTGCAAGATGATGAACAGCAAATGCAACAAATATTAGACTATCTACTATCTGAAGTAGATCTTGAAAAGTATAAACCAATAAACCAACTTCCCGAAAAGTACAGGCCTGTTGTAAACGAGATAGCACAATACATGGATATGGGAATGATATGCTATCTCAATCCTGATAGTATAAAACTGAGCTTTATCCCTCAAGAACTGTTTATAGATATCGAAAGAAGTGATAACGTGGAAGAGATAAAAAAACAATTAGATGATTTACATGGATGGCAAATAGTTGATTTTTTAGATTGGGACAACCTCATAGAGTTTCAACCTTTTACTTCTTATCAGTCTTTCCAAATTATGGAAAAGTTTACTCACAATCTACCCAATGACGAAAAACTTCGTCCAAGACTCATTAATGCACTCCAAAATAGAAAACCCTTTGCCAACTTTGGTCGTATTATAAATAATAGTGACTTGCGTGAAGACTGGTTCGAATTTAAAAGAGAATATCTTGACAATTTAGTTGCAGAAGACCTATTAATAGAACTTGAAAATCTAAAAGAAAATAATAATGAAGTTTGAAGAAGGAATATACAACGATGATGGTACAAAGGTTGACGAAAGCTTGATACCTGTGCCTAACTTGTGTGTAATTTGCAAAAAACACAATACAAACAATTTTATGAATAATATATTGTGCAAATTGAATAGGAATGATCAACGAGACGATTTGGACAACTTCGAATGCCACAATTTCGTGAAAATATAATCATCAATAAAAACAACAAACAGTATGACGTTTCAATTTAAAATTCAGCTTAAGAACATCAAGAAACCGCCTGTATGGCGACGAGTAGTAGTTCCTGCCAATACAAGCTTTTCAAGGTTCCACTCTATCATTCAAGTAGCAATGGGCTGGGACAACAGTCATATGTATTCCTTTTCTCCATCTGGCTATCGGTCTACACCATGGATTGAAGAAGATGGCGACGATCAAGACTTGTCCACTTTAGGTTTTGAGGATAGAGAAACAATATCAGCAGAAAATATAAAGCTCTCTGATATATTTGAAAAAAAGGGACAAACCTTCACCTACATTTATGATTTTGGTGACGATTGGATACACATAATCACCCTTGAAAAGATAGATAAAACAGATACTTCAACAAAGCCAAAACTAATTGACGGTAAGGGCGCTTGTCCTCCTGAGGATTGTGGCGGTCCGTGGGGATACGAAAATATAAAGGTAGTATTAGAAGACAAAAAGCATCCAGAATATCATGACATAAAAGAGTGGCTATTTGGATACGATGAAGATGACGAAGATGATGAGATGTTTGAAGAGGAAGAACCTCTTTGGGATCCTCATGTATATAATTTTGAGGAAGAAAGAGAGATATTTGACGAAATATTTGAATAAAATGATTTGCCAATTAATATTCATCTATCACTAGCGCAAACACTTATCTTACTTTGATTTGAAGTTGAATTAATCAATCTATAAATACCTACCCCATGAAATTTAACTAAGTTCATGGGGTATGCTTTATTTCTGCAATTTCAATTCTTTTTTTTATTACGCAATAATTTCCAATATCACTTACATTACAAATAAAAGTATAACCACCACAAAGAAAGGACAAAATAAAGACTGATTGCAGAACCGAATGAATGCAATCTTTTTCCATGCTTGAAAAACACTTATTAATTTTCAATAGCGTCCTAAACGTTTAAAAAGAAAGAAGGGTAGTTTTTATTATTTCAAAGATTATCTTTGAAGTTGCAAAACAAAAACCAAAACCCTTTCTTTCATGACAAATGTAACTTTATTTTCTCAAATCATCTCAAAGCTTGACCGTTTATCTTTCAATAAAATAGTTAGAACAAGACAAACCGATAAACATAACAAAGGATTTAATAGTTGGACACATATGGTTTCAATGCTCTTTTGTCAGTTCGCAAAAAGTCAGTCGGTTCGTGACATCAGTAACGGTCTGCGATCTGCCACAGGGAATCTGAACCATATGGGAATCCAAAAAGCACCATCAAAGTCTACCATCAGTTATCAGAACCAAAGACGGGATTGGGAGCTTTTCAGAGACTATTATTATGCGCTACTAAATACTTTAGGACAGCAGACGCATTTAAAGCGTGTAAAATTCAAAATAAAGTCAAAGATTTTCCTGTTAGATTCTACAACTATCAGTCTTTGTCTTAGCCTTTACGATTGGGCAAAATATAAGACTGCAAAAGGAGCCATAAAGATGCACACCTTATTAGATTATGATGGTAATTTGCCAGCTTATATCAACATTACTGATGGTAAGACTGCCGATAATAAAGGAGCATACGAGATTCCTTTAATCAAAAGGAGTGTTATTGTTGCAGATAGATTCTACAACGATTTTTCTCTGCTTTATACCTGGAACAGCAACGATGCCTTTTTTGTGATAAGACACAAAAAAGACATACAATTCAAATCTATTAGGGAAAATGAATTGCCAGATAATAGGCATCAGCACATTTTAATAGATGAGGTCATAGAGTTGACTGTAAAGAAATCTAAGAAGAAGTATCCAAAAAGGCTCAGAAGAGTAGCTATATGGGATGAAGAAAACAAACAGGAAATAGAGTTAATCACTAATCAAATGTATTGGACAGCAAACACAATAAGTGAACTGTACAAGGCTAGATGGGATGTGGAAATATTCTTTAGAGAAATAAAACAACTCCTACACATTAAATCGTTCATCGGTACAAGTGAAAATGCAGTTATGATACAAATATGGTCTGCCTTGATAACTATTCTTATTTTAAAAGCGATGAAAGCTATGGCAAAACACAATTGGTATTTGTCAAATCTAGTAGCATTTATCAGATTGAACTTATTTGTGAAGGTAGATCTTCAAAAATGGCTTGATAAACCCTTCCATGATCATCCACCACCAAAGCAAAAATATGTGCAGGGGGTCCTATTTTAAAAATAAGAGAAATGAGAAGCTAAACTCAATGAATTCGATATGTTATTTCAATTTTGAAAACGTTTAGGACAGTATTGAGAGTAAACCTAATGTACTTTAGCCCTACAGCCACAACTAAAACAATAATTGAGACAATAGGCAAAAGATTAGTTAAGAAAAATGGCATAGATCAAGGCATTACAGTTGATTTTACACTCCCAAAACAGAGAGAAAATGGACCAACTTTTAACTCAAATGATGTCTTATTAATAGGTGTACCAGTTTACGCGGGTAGAGTACCCCATATTTTACTAAACTATTTAAACACCATAAAAGGGAATAACACATTGTCTATTCCTGTAGTACTGTATGGTAATAGAGCTTACGAGGATGCTTTGCTTGAACTGAACGATATATTAGTAGAAAATGGTTTTAGTGTTATTGCTAGTGGAGCTTTTATAGGAGAGCACAGCTATTCTGATACATTGGCCAAAGACCGACCAGATAATACCGATCTCTCTATTGCAAAGCAATTTGCAGACAGTGTGTACAAAAAAATAGAAAACAGTGCACGCAAAAAGCCAATAATTAAAGGCAACAAACCTTATAGGGCCTACTCCTCTTCAAAAATTGATAAAAAAAGAGAGAAAGACAGAATGCAAGTTGAACCAAAAACTGATGAAAACTGTATCGACTGCAAAATATGTGCAGAAGCGTGCCCAGTGGGCTGTATAGATTACAACGATGTAACAAAAATAACAGGAACATGCATAATATGTGGAGCGTGTGTTAAGCTTTGTCCTACAAGCTCTAAATATTTCGACCACCCAGATTACATACATCTTAAACTTGCACTCGAAAAACAATACATTGATAGAAAAGAACCAGAACTGTTTGTGTAACGTTATA
>DUVZ01000049.1 GCA_012840785.1 Bacteroidales bacterium | reverse complement strand
TAAAGTTTCGCCACCTACTTCTACTTCAGTACCTGCATATTTGCCATAGAGTACATTGTCACCTTTTTTAACGATCATTTTCTCGTCTTTAGTTCCATCACCTGTAGCTATTACTTCACCTTTTAGTGGTTTTTCTTTAGCTGTATCGGGTATTATAATACCACTCACTGTTTTCTCTTCTGCTGCAGCTGCTCTTAATAGCACTCTGTCTGCCAATGGTTTAATATTCATTTTTCTTTTTATTTAAGTAGTTAATATATTATTTTTTTATGCTACTCTATTCGTTTGCGAATAGAATATGATTTTCTATTAAAATATATAGCATAATCTGTGCCAAAGTTTATGTATGACTTAATGTGTGACAAAAAATGTGTCTGTTTTCATAAACTGACAAATGTGCAGACAGCTGGGGAATGGGTGAGGGGAGGAGTTCAAAATTGTCAGCGTATAAGAAATCCACAAGGCAGGAGTTTGTTTACTCATCGCCTTGTAGATTTTCTTTTTTTATTGTTGTGGCTTGCTAGCCTTAATTTGCTTGGTTAATAGATAAGCTCGAAATTATCGACAATAAGTTTGCTACCAGGTGCACCAATAAAATAGTCGCCTTGGTAACTCGATGTAAATACAACAAGTATGTGTGTAGGTTTGTCAGTTGCAATATCTCCCCAAGTGGCTTCTGGCATCTCGCTTGGGTTTGTTGCCGAAGTGTTGCCATCGTGACCATACTTTAATACATACCTTGCATACTCTTCCACATCATCGGGTGCTTGTCCATTGCGGGCATATTTAATATCCACCTCTTGCGTTTTCCAATCCTCTTGTGCGTCACCACTTCTATACCACCCAACGCCTAGTCGTTTCACCTTGTCGCCCTCTCTTTTTTCAAGAATAAGGTACATATCCATAGCATCTTCACCTTCCACAGGGTCTAGTTTACCATTTACCAATCCCTCGGCTGGAGTATATTTATAATCTACTTTAAAAGCTATAGGAGTTTGTGTGTAGGGAGTTCCAAAAACAGGATGAGCATTAGTTACCGTTCCTATTTCGAATCTACCTGCAAACATATTTCCAGCAGCAACTCCTTTTCCTCCAAATCCTGCAGCCAAAAAACCCATGTTTTGTGTTGTGAGTGCAGCGGCAGTTTCTCCATTGCTTCTTTCGTAGGGCTGCGATGGCAATTCGGCATCTGCACCTATCCCTATTGCAAAAGCAGCACCTTGATTACCAGTAGCCCATGTTTTGTTGTCTTTATCTACACCTATATCTATATACCTTGTGGTTCCAAACTCAGCTTCGTGCCAAAACTCGAAACTACTGTTTGGAAGCTGTATATTACTTGAGCCATCACGTTGAACTACCACATAATATACCCTTTTGCTGCCATCTTCGGCAATAACTGTGTATGCAACAGGTTGAGAGAAGTCTTGCTTCTCACCAATAGCAGGGGTAAATGTAGCATAATCTGAAACTTTAATATTAGAAACACTTAAACTTGAGATACTTGTTAGGTATACATCATCGGGAACTCTCACATAAATAGTGTCGTCTTTTATTCGAGTTGAACCTGTTTGACCCTCTATTTGAAAAAGGAGAATTTCATTATCGGGAAGTTCTCCAAAATAGTCTCTTGTAGAACATCCAGTTATTATCAATCCTATTAGGAATAGGAAACCAATTATATATTTTTTCATTGATGTCTGTTTTTATAAATAGTATGAAAACCCAAATCCTAACTTCAAGAGATCGAACTTGAGGTTTAGGTCTGTAGATTTATTGCGCGAGTCCTCTTTTCTGTTGCTTTCGGATGGGGGATTGTTTTCAGGATATTGAAACCTCACATTCTCGTTAGAGTGCGAAAATCCTAAAATACCCATGTTTAAATCAAAAGCAAAGTTGTCTGTAAGGAAAACCAGAATACCGGGTCGGATGCTTACTCCTACACTGTGTTTTGAGGCATACTTGCGCTCTAATATGTCACCAATAAAGGTTTCAGAAGGACCGCTTTTGTAACCGTAAAATAGTTCGGTTTGATTGGTTACATAAAATACATTGTTGGACGAGATGGGAATATGATTTTTGATAAACCCAACTGCGCCATAACTTCTACTGAAATTGCGAATGTCTCTTTCGTAAGAGTTGTTTAATAGGTTTGCCAATAGGTCAGCTTTGTTCTCTCCATACTGAAGTCCTAGACCAACACTCACATTTTCTTTGTAAAAATAGGAGCCTTCCAATCGAAGATTAAATGCTCTTTGATCAAAATTCTTAACATCTAGAACGAGTAAATCGATATCGGAAAGATTGTTTGATTTGGCAGAGAGTGTTCCACCTAACAACCATGTTCCTTTTACTAGTTTTTGCCTGCTGAATGTGCTATTGGTTTTTCTTTAGCATCTTTTTCACTGTTCAAAACTTCCGTATCACTCATTGCAAATGATAACCCAATTGATAATGCCCCCAACAGGGGGATAAGTAAATACTTTTTAATTGTTTTTATTATTTTAACTGCAAAGCTAAGCAACGAATTTGTTAATAATTAATGTATATCTATAAAGTAGCTGATATGTTTACATATACTATTTTTATGCTGTTTGTTGATTTTGTTTTGTAACAAATGTGTTGCTGTAGGCTGCAATATGTTATGTGTTGAAAACTTGTAATGAAATAAAAAAGATTGCCCAGAAATGATCTAGGCAATCTTTGTATAGGTAGTCACAATCTTTGAAAAAACAGAAGATTGTTTACAGTGTTCTCTTTAGTTTAAAGCCAATTCATCAACAAAAACAAATGCTCTTGTACCCTTTCCACCATGCCACTCTGGCATTTCGTGCAATGTTTTAATAGTTACTTTAATGTAGCGAGCAGTTGTAGCATCAAAACTATAGCTGTGTTCCACTACATCTTGCCAGTGCTCTGTTTTGTTGTTGATACCTGTTTCAGAAACAATAGTTTCGAAGTTCTCATTGTCGTCAGACACTTCAACATTTACCTCTTCAGCATCAAAAATCCAATCGCCTGTTACAACGTTTGTTTTAAAATCAAGTTTTGATATTTCGGTTGGCTGCAACATATCTATAACAACCACCATATCGTTGTTTTGGAAACCAAGCCAGCGACCAGTTTTATAGTTTCTATCACCACGCAAACCGTCAACCAACAGGGCAGCTCCATTAAACTCATATGAGGGGGCTGCTTTTGTGAGTAGTGTGATAGGTTTGTAGGATGATTTTGAAATCTCAACTTTCTCAGAAAATACCTTGCTGTTTATTTTACCATTTGAAAAAGCTGCTGCTTTTATTTCAGCATTCTCTTTTACAGTAAACACACCTTCGTATTTAGTAGAAGATGCAGTAGGCTGACTTCCATCTAAAGTATAATAAATATCAGAATTGCTAACTGTGCTAAACGCTACATCTAATCCATTTGTATCAAAATTGGGTTCTAGCTTAGCTTGCACATCATACACATGGGTTGCATAGTTGTAGCCTTCTCTTTCATACATATCTGTAAGTTGTGGCAAACGTGTCAAGAAGTTATCATAATCTTTCTTCTCGGGCTGTGTCCATGCTACTTCGCTTAGTGCAGCCATACGAGGCAACAACATATACTCTGCTTGTTCTGGTGTAGGTATATATTCTGTCCATAGGTTGGCTTGTGGGCCAAGAATGTGAGCTTTTTGCTCCTCTGTAAAGTAATCAGGTGCAGGGTCTAAACTATATACTCTCTCTATAGGTAAGTATCCACCAATAGCTATTGGTTCGTCTTTGGTATCTGCAGTTTGATAGTAATCGAAATATACGTGTGTGTTTGGAGTCATAATTACATCGTGACCCATTTTAGCAGCTTCGATACCACCAGCCATACCTCTCCACGACATTACTGTAGCGTTAGGAGCCAATTCGCCTTCCAATATTTCGTCCCAACCAATTAGGCGACGACCGTTATTATTCAAAAACTTCTCGATGCGAGCAGTTAAGTAGCTTTGTAGATAGTGCTCTTTTTTATGTTTATCGTCATCTTTCAAACCAAGCTCTTTTATCTTAGCTTGACATTTTGGACACTCTTCCCAACGCACCTTTGGCACTTCGTCGCCACCAATATGGATATACTCTGATGGGAATAGTTCCATCACCTCTGTTAATACATTCTCTAGAAAGGTGTAAACTTCTTCGTTGCCTGCACAAAGCACATCGTCAAATACTCCCCATTTAGTAGCCACTTCGTAAGGTCCACCTGTACAACCATACTCTGGGTATGCTTTTAATGCACCCAACATATGACCAGGTAGGTCAATCTCAGGGATAGTAGTAATGTAACGCTCTTGAGCATAAGCAACTATCTCTTTTATCTCCTCTTGAGTGTAGAAACCACCATGTGGCTTGCCATCATACTCGGGCGAGTTGTTGCCAATAACTGTCTCTTTACGCATCGACCCTAGTTCGGTAAGTTTTGGATATTGTTTTATCTCTATTCTCCAGCCTTGGTCTTCTGTTAAGTGCCAATGGAATGTGTTGATATTATGAATAGCCAACAGGTCGATAAATTTCTTTACAAACGATACTGGTTCATAGTGGCGTGCCACATCGAGCATCACACCTCTATATCCAAAACGTGGGGCATCGTTTATTACTACAGGGGCTAATTTGTTTTTAGCATTGTCTGTATTAATAGACTTGCGTAGTGTTTGTATGCCATAAAATACGCCAGCTTCGCTAGCACCAGTAATAGTAACTTTGTTTGCTGTTACCTCCAAACGATAAGCCTCTTTGTTATCGTTTTCTAAACCAAGGGCTAGTTCAATTACTTTCTCATCAGAAGAAGTAGAGGTAATAACAGGAAGATTTAGGTACTCTCCCAAAAACTGAGCGTTGCGTTCCATCAGTTCATTACCCTCGGGGTAAACAACTTTTGTAGCAGACGACAACTCGAAGGATTCTCCCTCTACATTGGTCACCTCTTGTGGAAGCGGAATTATCTGGTAATTGGCTTCGCCAATAGTGGCTTCACCACAAGCCATAAAAAAGCTTGTTGCTACAACTAGCATTAATAGTTTACTAATTTTTCTCATACAGCGGTTTTGATTATTAAATTGATTGTTGATTGTTCTATTTTTGTAATAGTATGAATTTCCTATTTTAATTTATCGATAGTTCGTTTCACCTTGTCTGCTGCAGTTACATTATTCACAAATTCGTCAATCTCTACAACAGCGCCACCCATCTTTAGATCGGGGTTGCGATACTCCATTTTGCTATCTATTGGTTCACGTGCCGAGAAGTGAAACTCTTTAGCTTTAGTTTCATCTGCTAATATAGCTATATTATCCTCATTAACACCACTTCCGGGCATAATAATGATTCTGTCACCAGCCTTTTCAACTAATTGGCTCAGTAGCGATATGCCTTCAATAGCTGTGGGTTGTTGTCCCGAAGTGAGCAATGTGTCGCACCCCAAAGCTATTATCTGCTCTAAACTTTCGAATGGATTTTTGCACATATCAAATGCACGGTGAAAAGTAACACTCATTCCCTCTGCAGCAGCAATTAACTCTCTGTTGCGCTCCATGTCTATGGTGCCATCAGCTTTTAAGCAGCCAATTACTACACCATCTACACCAAGTTTTTTTGCTATCTCTATATCATGTAGCATGGTTTTGTGTTCCACATCAGAGTAGAGAAAATCGCCACCACGTGGACGAATAATAATATTCAGCTTAATGTTTAACAATTCGCGTGCAACAGCAATCTCACCATACGATGGGGTAGTGCCCCCTTCGGGTATTCCGGCACAGAGTTCTACCCTGTATGCTCCGCCTTTTTGGGCTTCTAAGCAACTAGCAACTGAGTTTGCACAAATTTCTATTTTGTAATCCATCTTGTACTATAGTGTTATTAAATAAGGGTCAAATATACAACAAAAAAGAAAAATATGAAAGTCTATTATTAATTGTTAGTGATTAATGGGTTTAAAGGTAAAGTAAAACAGAGCAATCATATCTCAGCTTTTAGCTCTTTAGTGAGGTGTAATTTGACAGAAAAAGGATTGAACATATCGTCCAATCCTTTTCTATTATTAAAGTATAAATATATTACTTTTCGTTTACAGGCTCTACAGGTTCAGCGTGTTCTAACTTCACTTGTTGCTGTTGTAAACCAACAATAGGGTTGGATACATCTTCAAATATTTCAAGATCGAAATATTTTGTTGAAGCTAATAGATGGTCAAATACATCCGACACAATGCCTTCGTATATAGCCCACACTGTAGTGTTGGCAAACATATAAAGCTCCAAAGGTACACCTTTTGATGTTGGGTCGAGCTGTCGAACCATAATCATCATATCTTGTCTTATGCTGTCGTGACTATGCAGATACTCTAAAACATAAGTCCTAAACAGACCCATATTTGTAAGGTTTCTGCCATTTACAGGGATAGATTTATCTGCACCTACCTCTTTGTTATATTTATCTATTTCAGCGCTACGTTTTTCTATATAGTTTGTAACACTTTGTATGCGTTTAAATTTATTTAGTTCTTCGTCGTTTTCAATAAAGCGTATAGACGATTGCTTGATATGAATAGAGCGTTTGATACGTCTTCCACCTGTTTCTTGCATTCCTCTCCAGTTTTGAAACGATTCAGAGATAAGAGAGTAGGGAGGTACATACGAAATTGTTTTATCAAAGTTGCGAATTTTTACGGTTGTTAGTGATATTTCAAATACATCACCGTCTGCATTAAATCTGGGCATCGAAATCCAGTCACCAATGCGCACCATATCGTTGGCAGATAGCTGAATACTAGAAACAAACCCCATGATAGTATCTTTAAACACCAACATTAAAATAGCCGATGCAGCACCCAAACCTCCAATAAGAACGGATGGATTTTGGCTCATTAGTATCGATATAAGTATGATACCTCCTATTGCATAGAGGAATATTTTGATTACTTGAAAATAGCTTTTTAGAGGCTTGTCTTTCAGCGACTCCTTTTCGCTAAGCGTGTCTTCGAATGCACTAAGCACTGCTGTAATAATCCACAGCACATAGAATACTAGATAGGCATTGGCTAGTTTATCAAAAAACTGTGCTGTTTTAGGAAAGTCGAAAAAGATGGTAGGAATTGACCCTTTTATTAAGCTAAAAGGAACAATCATAGCTACTAAACGTGGTAGGTTTCTCTCTAGCAGATGTTCTAGTATAGAGATTTTCCTCACTTTTATGGTTCTCTTTAAAAAAGCAGTTAAGATTTTGCGAGTAACTACTTGCAAAAT
>DUVZ01000048.1 GCA_012840785.1 Bacteroidales bacterium | reverse complement strand
TAACACAAATGGTGTGCGAATTGTTTTAGCTATTTGATTAAAAATGGTTTATTCTTAAACTTTTAACGCTAAAGGGGGTGTAAACACCTTCAATTCTTTTGTAAAGATAGGGATTGTTTTTTGATGTACAAAGCAAAAGAGTGTTAATTGTTTGTTGCTAATGGTTAATTAACTGATTGTAAAAGCTTGGCAGCTAACATGTCGCTTGTTGGCTGTCAACAAACATACGAGCGATATTGTAACGTCTTAAAATAAGTGGACACAATATTGACGGTTATTACTCTTATCTCTTCATTTTTTTCCGATTAATAATTATCCTTGTACCAGTCATAAATCCTACGCACCCCCTCCTCCACTTCAACGGTGTGTTTCCACCCCAGTGCATTGAGTTTGGATACATCGGTGAGTTTGCGCATTGTGCCATCGGGCTTGGAGGCATCGAAGGTGATTGTGCCCTTATACCCCACCCTATCTTTGATGAGCATGGCTAGGTCGTGAATACTGATTTCTTTGCCTGTGCCAATGTTGATGTGGCAATTGCGTACTTCTTTGTGGGTGCCTTTGAGGTCGGAGAAGTTGACTTGCTCCATCACAAACACGCATGCATCTGCCATTTCTTCGCTCCAGAGGAACTCGCGCAGGGGTTTGCCTGTGCCCCACAATTGTACTTCGTGTGCTAAGATACCATATTTTTTTAGGATTTCCTCGATTTGGGTGTGCGAACTATTGCCTGTTACGTATTCTACTGGTCGGGCGTTTAAATCTTTTTCGACAGCCGCCCAATCGTTCTCTTGCAGACATTTTGCTAGGTGAATTTTCCTTATCATGGCTGGCAATACGTGACTTTTTTCGAGGTGGAAATTATCGTTGGGTCCGTAGAGGTTGGTTGGCATTACGGCAATATAGTTGGTGCCATATTGTAGGTTGAAGCTCTCGCACATCTTTAAGCCCGCAATTTTGGCAATGGCATAGGGCTCGTTGGTGTACTCGAGGGGCGATGTGAGGAGCGAATCTTCGGTCATGGGTTGTGGTGCCTCTTTGGGGTATACACAGGTGCTTCCTAGGAAGAGTAGCTTCTTGACGTTGTGTTTGTAGCTTTGGCCTATTACGTTGTTTTGTATTTGCAGGTTGCGATAGATGAAATCTGCCCTGTAGGTGTTGTTCGCAACAATGCCACCCACATGGGCTGCTGCTAGGAACACATATTGGGGCTGCTCTTCTTTAAAGAATTGGGCTACTGCCACGCCATCCATGAGGTCTAACTCTTTGGATGTGCGTCCGATTAAATTGGTGTAACCTTTTTGCTCTAGGTTTTTCCATATGGCTGAGCCTACTAGGCCGCGGTGGCCGGATACATATATCTTTGATTTTTTCTTCATTGTTTTGTTTGTTTTAACCGCAAAGAGCGCAAAAAAGGCGCTAAGGGCGCGAAGTTTTATCTAATATTTGCAATTTATCTACTACTCTTCTGACTCCATATTTTAATAGAGGTACATTAAAGTTGATAAGTAGTCCAAGTTTATATCCACCTAACTTCATATAGGTTAGTGTTTGAGCTACGTGTACATTCATTCACTATTTCTACACTCTTAAGCTCTATAACCACTTTATCTTCTACTAATAAGTCTATTCTATATCCACATTCCAGTTTTACCTCTTCAAAGATAACTGGCATAGGCTTTTCTTTCTCAACTTTGAGTCCTTCTTTCTTCAATTTATAATAAAGACACTCTTGATAGGTGTTTTCTAGTAAGCCGGGTCCTAATGCTTTATGAACCTCTATGGCAAATCCAATGACGATCTTGGATATCTCATTCTCTGTCATAACTCTTTATTTTATACTTACCTCTTTGCGAACTTTGCGTTAACATTGCGCCCTCTGCGGTTAAAGATATTCCATTAATAATTAATCATTATTTAAAACCAATGGTCAATGCGGACTCTAGCCGCAATGCCCTCTAGTTACTTGTCGCTTTTAATTTTTAACTGTTAACTTTTAACTAATTCCATATCATGCCTCACCATAATCCTAACCAACTCCTCAAACGAAGTTGCTCGTGGATTCCAGCCAAGCAGTGTTTTTGCTTTTGTGGGGTCGCCCAATAGTTGCTCCACTTCGGACGGGCGGAAGTATTGTGGGTTGACCTCTACCAATACTTTGTTGGTTTTTTGGCAAATGCCTTTTTCGTCGATGCCTTCGCCTTCCCAACGCAGGTTGATGCCGGCTTCGGCAAACGCCACGGTGCAGAACTGGCGCACACTGTGCATTTCGCCTGTGGCAATTACAAAATCTTCGGGGGTGTCGTGTTGTAGCATCAACCACATACACTCTACATAATCGCGTGCATAACCCCAGTCGCGCTGTGCACTCATATTACCCAGGTATAGTTTGTCTTGCATGCCTTGTGCTATGCGGGCGGCTGCTAGGGTGATTTTGCGTGTCACGAAGGTTTCGCCACGGCGCTCGCTCTCGTGATTGAACAGAATGCCATTTACTGCAAACATGCCATACGATTCGCGGTAGTTTTTGGTAATCCAATAGCCGTAAAGCTTAGCCACACCATAGGGACTACGTGGATAGAAGGGGGTTGTCTCTTTTTGTGGTATCTCTTGCACCAAGCCAAACAGCTCGGAGGTGGATGCTTGGTAGATGCGGGTTTTCTTTTCCATTCCTAGTATACGCACTGCCTCTAGCAGGCGAAGGGTGCCCACTCCATCGGTTTCGGCGGTATATTCGGGCACATCGAAACTTACCTTTACGTGGCTTTGTGCTGCAAGGTTGTATATTTCGTCGGGTTGGATGGTTTGTATGATTCTGATGAGCGAACTTGAGTCGGTCATGTCGCCATAGTGCAGATTGAGGGCTCTCTCTTTTTTCATGTCGCGCACCCATTCTTCGAGGTATAGGTGCTCTATTCTACCCGTATTGAACGACGACGAGCGACGCAACAATCCGTGTACTTCATAATTTTTCTCTATTAATAATTCTGCCAGGAACGAACCATCTTGTCCTGTGATGCCGGTGATAAGTGCTACTTTTCTCATTATATGCTTTATTTATGATTTCACTTAATTATTTAGTAATGTGAGATGGGTGAGGCGTACATTAATAATTAATAATTATCATTTGGTTGCTCTTTCAATTACTTCTTTTACTCTGTTTTCATCAGTTCTGTTACATATTAATAGAACGTCATTTGTATCAACCACCAAAAGATCT
>DUVZ01000047.1 GCA_012840785.1 Bacteroidales bacterium | reverse complement strand
TTATAATGTGTGAATTATGTTTATTTTAAGTATGCGCACTGTCGATGGATTGTGCATTGTGCGAGTTTAAAAAAATCTGTTTAAATTAATCTTTCAGTAGTTTGTTGATATCATCATTGTTGCCGTATAAAACCATGATGTCTCCTTCAGTTAAAATGGTTTCGGCTTTAGCAATACCTTGGATTTGAAATTTTGAAGTCTTCTTTAATACTCCACTTTTATTTGCTTCTCTTATATTTTTCATAATTGTGAGTACTATTACATTGTATTTATTGTTGAAACCAACTTCTTCTATTGTTTTATCAACAAATTTACCGCCTATAACTACTTCAACTACACTATATTGGTCTGTCAATTCGAATGAGTCGACCATACCAGAGGTTGTTAGTTTTTTAGCCCATCTGTCAGCTGTTTCCACTTCGGGTTTTATGATTTCTTTAATCTTCATCGACTCTAAAATTGTTTGATGAATATTTGAACTCGAACGGCTTATTAATCGTGGGATATCCATTTTTTTCATCAAGGCAGTAGTTAGCAGATTTGCACCCACATCTTCGCCTATTGCAACAATTACAACATCGGTGTTTTTTAGCGGCAAACTATTTACTGCTGCCTGATAGCTACAATCTAAGCATATGGCATGTGTGATTTTGTCTTTGTTATCCTCAATTTTCTGGATGTTTTTATCAACACCTATTACCTCGTGCCCCAAATGTGTAAGTTTTTCGGCTAGGGCCAATCCAAAGTTTCCTAATCCAATAATTGTGAACTTCATTGTCTCTTTATTTTAGTTTATTAAAATATTCTCTGATGGATACCTATAAATCTCTGAACCTGCTTTTTTAACTATGGCTATTAGGAGGGTTAGCGTGCTAACGCGTCCAAGAAACATAGTGATAATTAATATTACTTTGCTAGCAGAGCTTAGCTGTGCTGTAATGCCTCTGCTTAGTCCAACAGTGCTATATGCCGACACACATTCGAACGTGATACTCAATAAGCTTTTACCAGCATCAAAAATTGAGATGCTGAGAATGGCTATAGAGATTACAAATATAGAAAGAATAATTATTGCAAAGGCTTTATTGATTGTTGTTGTTGATATTTCTCGTCAGTATATTTCTAGGCGCGACTTTCCTCTAGCAACATTGAGAATGTTGAGCAAAGCTATTGCAAAGGAGCTTGTTTTGATACCTCCACCAGTAGAACCAGGTGAAGCTCCTATCCACATTAAGAATATAAAAGTAAAAACAGTTGGAATGCTTAATGCGGAAGTGTCAACTGTATTAAAACCTGCAGTTCTTGTAGTAACCGACCCCAAAAAAGCAGTTGCTATTTTACCCAGAAAACTGTGACCTGCTAATGTGTTGTTGTACTCAAATATGTAAAACAGAATTGTGCCACCTACAATTAATACTAAAGTTGTAACCAAAACAATGCGTGTATTGATATTAATGAGCCTGGGTGTATATTGTTGTTTCTTTTTGTTGAAAAATCCAAGTGAATAAAAGAGAATTTTTACTTTAAGATAATTCAATAGATTTAAAACAATTGGAAATCCTATTCCTCCCAGAATAATTAAGGAGGCTACTACTAAATGCATAGGATAATTGAACTGAAAGGGTACTTCATAAAGGCTGTTTTGTAATGTTGAAAAGCCAGCATTGCAAAATCCTGATATGGAGTGGAAAACGGAGAAAAATAGTCGTTCATTTAAGGAGGTCATAACTGTGCTGTCGATACTGTTGTATATTAAAACAGCTCCAATTGCTTCAATAGAAAAGGTTATTAGAATTATTTTCTTTAGTGTAGCAAACACCTCGGATATCTTTTCAATGTTTGTTATTTCGCTAAGTACTAACTGGCTTTGATAGGATGATCCACCTTTGAAAAAGTAGCTGAAATAGCTCGTAAATGTCATAATTCCTATACCGCCTGCTTGTATGAGTAGCAAGATAACGACTTGTCCGAAAGTGGTGAAGAAGCTTCCAGTGTCGACAACAGCTAAACCTGTAACGCAAACAGCACTTGTGGAAGTAAATAGGGCATCAATAGGACTAATGTGCGAGTGTGTTGCACTGGGCAGCACTAGCAATAGGGTGCCA
>DUVZ01000046.1 GCA_012840785.1 Bacteroidales bacterium | reverse complement strand
TCGATGCTGAGGACATTGCCTTGATGATCGAATTCTACAACTCCATATCGTTGTGGGTCTTTTACATAGTAGCCAAAAACTGTAGCTTTGTTATGCTCTTTGGCATCCTTTACTGCGGTGCGCAATATCTCAGAGAAACCTTGTCCGTAGAAGATATTATCGCCCAACACCAAACACACAGCACTATCGCCCACAAACTCTTCGCCAATAGTAAGGGCCTGTGCCAAACCGTCGGGGCTAGGTTGCTCGGCATATTGAAAAGTAACGCCATAGTCTGACCCATCGCCCAATAGTCGTTTAAACCCAGGCAAATCTAGGGGTGTGGAGATAATTAGAATCTCTCTTATTCCTGCCAACATTAATGCCGATATGGGATAGTATACCATTGGCTTGTCGTAGATGGGCAATAGTTGTTTTGATACTCCTTTGGTGATGGGGTGTAGGCGTGTGCCGGAGCCTCCAGCTAGTACGATACCTTTCATAAATAATAATGGTTTACCTTGTGGAATAATGCCAAGCATTAAAATTTCTGATTTTATTCCACAGGACGAATGGTTAATTGATAATGGTTCTTTATTGAACCACACTGCTATTCTATTATCGTGTTTAATTAATTTAAGGGTGTTGGATAATGCACAATGCGGACTCTAGCCGCAATGTGCTGCACTCACTCTCACACGATTGTACAAATATATAAATACTAGGCCATTAATCATTGATAATTAATAATTAATAATTATTTACTTCCAAGCATTGGTTCAAACCCTTTGCCATAAACGCCCGTAACGTTGCTTTGGGTAATAAAGGCTTTCTTATCGATGCGCTGCACGAGGCGGAAGACGCTGGTGGACTCGTTGCGACGTACCATAAGCATTACTATTTTTTGGGGTTGTTGGGTATACCATCCTACGCCGTCGATTACGGAGCAGCTGCGCCCTAATTCGGAGACAACATGTGATGCAATTTCTTGATATTTATCGGAAAAGATAAAGAATTGTACGGATTGTCGGGTTCCGTTGATAACCATATCTACCGCATAGTATAGCACGATGCTAATGATGAAGCCGATAATGATTTTTTCGACGCTTTGGAATAGGAACCATGAGCTAAGTATAATGAATATATCGACATACATAAGTACGCGACCCATGCTAACGTAGTGGAACCTGGTGACGATGGCAGCAATAATATCGGTGCCTCCTGTGGAGCTGTTGGATGCCAACACCATGCCCAAGCCTATACCACAAATAACTGCTCCAACCATGATGGACATGTTGCCTAGTTGCATAAATGGCTCTAAGTTGTTTTCTGCAAAGCCAAGTATAACGGAGAGGGCGATGGTGCTAAAGAGGGTTTTGAAGACATACTTTTTGCCTAAATAGAACCATGCTAAAACCAATAGTAGCAGGTTGATGGTGAAGTAGGATACAAAAATTGGGATGCCGGTGGAGTATTTAATTAATAGCGACACTCCGCCCAGTCCGCCTGTTACAACTTTGTTGGGGATGAGAAAAGCGGTGAGTCCTACGGCGTAGAGTATCAATCCAACAAGAATGTAGAGATAGTCGCGCCAGTAGAAGGATTTGAGGTACTTTTTGGGTTGTAAATTCATAATTCAAATAATGGTTAATGGTTGATGGTTAATGAAAGAGCTGTACTTGAAACTACTCTTCAAGCATAAGTTTACTACATTATTATGCCATTAATTATTGGTTGTTTTATTTTTGTTAGCTATAAATTATTAGCTCTCCTCATCGTTATGTTAGAAACAAGGAGAGTTTTGTATACAAAAATACTAAATTCAAATGATGTAAAGACTGTTTATTGAATAGAAAGTTGAAAATGATGTTTTCTTTAAAGGGCGTTGCCCTTAAACCCACATACATTTTTTGCCTTGACGCAAAAAAGTATGCAAAAAAAGTCAAGACTGCGCCCGTCTCACTCGAAAAATCTGCGCGAGAAAGGCTGAAATCGTCAAAACTCCTAGCCTAAAGGCTAGACGGACAGAGACGATTTTTAACCGCCTTTCTCACTTGTTTTTCGGCTCGTCGGACGAGGTCCCCTTGCAGAGGAATTTTATCGACACCATTCGAATCAACCATTGCCTTTAAACAATTATTCTCTGTGCTCTCTGTGGTTAAAATCACGCATCACAAACAATAACCTACAAACATCCAATAGAAGCAAGCTGAAAGCTCATTCAAATAGAAGCAAGCTGACCGCTGAATGCTGACAGCTGAAAGCTCTAAAAAATCAAATTTATGAAACAAACAACAGCAATTGCAATTACAGCAATCACATTCTTCCTCTTCGGCAGATTATCAACAAAACATACAGAAGAAGTAATCTACACCAAAGCAAAACCAGTATCGGGCAGTGTGCAAGTATCTCTCCCAACAAAAGAGATACAGCCTATCGAGCCAATACTGCCCTACAAATATGTCTTTATAGGCAACACAAAGACGGAGGTAGTGGACACAGCAAAAATAATCAGTGATTATATTGCTGAAAGGCGTTATAGCGTTACTTTGTTTGACAACCTACACGGAAAGCTAGAAATCACACCAACCATCCAATACAACCAACTATCTGCCGTGCCATACACCTTCACGCCTATCGAAAAAACCGTTTTTAGGAAGCAGAGATGGACGCTGTTTTCAACCCTCTCATACAACAGCTTCAACATTGCCGGAGTGGGCGGAGGTGTGGTTTACAAAAACCTGGGCATCCACTACAAGTGTTTGTGGCATATGCGGTTGCATCAAGCGGGGCATGAGGTAGGGGTGGTTGTTAATTATTAATTGTTAATTATTAATTATTAATGTCTGCAATGGTTGGCTGTTGGCGGTTCTCTTTGCGCGGTACGGGCGGAAAAATAATTAGTTATCAATAATCTATCATTAAAATCCCAATTCATCCTTTAAATTTTGTATCTTTGCACCGTAGTTAAAATCTAAAGTAATACATCACCATTTTTTAGCAATCACTTCTACCACGGTAGATTAACCAACAGAATATTAAAAACAAAATCAACCACCGTAGAAGCAATACAAAAAAAAATTATCAATCTATTTTAAACACTTTAATCAAAAAAAACAAACAAAAAATCACTATTATGCACCACCGGGCAATATTTTTTTAAGAGTAGCACCGCCAATAGCATCAAAACTAGCAAAACGCCAAGCAAAACAGCCGTCAACCTGCAGATAACAACCAATTTGGGTTGCACTGTATGCCAAAAAAAGTGACAAATGGCATCAAAACAGATTTCACAAGCCATCCACCACCTAGTTTTCAGTTTTCAACCATTGGCAAGCAATCTACCACAGTAGATATACTCCCACAAAAAATCGACAAAAACCCGTCATCACCCCCAAAGCGCTCTTTGACATAATTACATTCACTCAACGTGCCAGCCGGCACCCTTCGCACAAAGAGCAGTGGCACATACACACACCAGTGTCACTAAAACAAAAAAAAGCAAGAAGGGTTGCCAGCGGTACATCACACAAAAAAACCCAAACTATTATGACAAATGCTACAACCAACACGAACCTGCAAATAATTAGAGTTCCACAAAGCCGACTGCTAAAAAAAGAGATGGCAGACTATGCCGAAATGACGATGGGGATAGTGCAAAAACACGACCACCAAACGTCGATGTTTGGCGCACTGTACGACAAACTGCTGGGCAAAAAGCGCTACATCGAAATCTTGCGCCTAGACTTCGGAATAGACTCCGACCGCTTCAGAATTTCTGAAAAGAAAAACAAACTATTGCTCAATATCGGTGTTTTCAACTCGTCGGTAAACGTGTTGATAAAAGACCACCCCGATAGCAATTTTCACCCCCTTATCAATGCCCTCAACAAGCACTTTCGCTACCTCTATCGCGAGCAAAACGATAAGAATTTGACACAAAAAGTGTCGGGCTTCTTCGACGTAGTAGAAACCAATGAAGAGGTACAGGTGCTCATTACCAAGCTAGGATTGCTAGAGAATGTGATGACTATCCAATCGCTCATGAAAGATTTTATTGAAGCTGTAGAAGATCGCATCAGCAAATTGGCAAAGCGCCCCAGCATCAAAACGCAAACCCTTATTCGCGGGCTAGCCACATCAATCGAAAACTTGCACAAAGCTATCGAAGTGGCATACCTGCTTAGCCTATCGGCAGATGGTGATGTCGACCCCGATGCTGCTGATACAGTGGACTACGAGACGCTGATTGGCGAACTGAACGAGCTAAACGCCTCGTACAACAGGTCTATCACCATCCGCATGCACAACAATCGCCGCAAGGCAGAGCAGAAGGAGAAGGAGAAGGAGGGTGGAGAGCCCACTGAAGGCGAAGAAGGCAACATAGAAAATGATGGCGCCGATGAAGATTATACCGAAGAGGATGAGCTAGAGATGCAAGCCATGGGGCTCTACTACGATGATGCGATGGATGATGAACTAGAGGGTGAGTTGAGCGAAGAGCTAGGGCACAACTTGGATGGCGGTGCTGATGAATGACTATAGAGCCATCCGATAAGGGTGGATTGTAGATGATATTAAAGTGTGATTTTGAGAAACCTTGCCCAGTTTTGGGGTGAGGTTTCTTTTTTTACTCTCATCGCTACTGCAGCTTGCAAATATTGCAAGGGCTAACAGTGCAAAGAGAGCGCTTCTTAAAATTTTAATAACGTTTTGTTCTTAATTTATTAATCTGTTGTTATTTTGATTCAACTACTATATAGATGGCTGTGGCCCGAAAACGTTGCATGAGATGTTGAAATATTGTTTCTTTTTAATCACAAACAACATTTAGCTGTTAGCTATTAGCTATTATGTTTTAGCTGTTAGCCATCACCCCTCACCCCCTCACTCAAATCAACAATATTATCGTATATTTGTCCCCACAAATCAACAAAACAACCAAACAACAACAAGAGATGGGAAAAAGAAGAAGAGGCAAACTGCCTGTGTATGAAGGGGTAGAGATAATAGATGTGGCAGCCGAGGGCAAGTCGATAGCAAAGGTGGATGGGATGACGCTGTTTGTGCCCTTTGCCATACCCGGCGATGTGGTGGATGTGCAGCCCTACCGCAAGCGCAAAAGCTTTGCCGAGGGCAAGGTGATGCGTTTTGTTGAGTATTCGAAAGATAGGGTAGAGCCCGTGTGCGAGCATTTTGGGGTGTGTGGCGGATGCAAATGGCAGATGCTTCCCTACGAGTTGCAACTGCAGCACAAGCATCAGCAAGTGGTGGACAATCTTACACGCATTGGCAAGGTGGAGCTGCCAGAGGTGATGCCCATATTGGGAGCACCCAAAACTACTTTCTACAGAAATAAACTAGAGTTTACCTTTTCCAATAAGCGTTGGCTCACCGAGGAGGAAATCGATAGCGAGCAAGAGTTTAAGCAGATGAATGGTTTGGGGTTTCATATCCCTAAAATGTTTGACAAGGTATTGGATATCAACAAGTGTTGGTTGCAGGTGGATGTGTCAAACCAGATACGCAACGCGGTGCGAGCGTTTTGTTTGGAGCACAATTTCGAGTTTTTCGACCTTCGCGAGCAAACCGGCTTGATGCGCACATTGATAATACGCACCACTAGCACGGGCGAGTTGATGGTGATTGTTGTATTTTTTGAGGACGACGCAGAGAAGCGCAATATGCTGATGCAGCATTTGGCTGACGAGTTTCCGCAAATTACTTCGTTGCTTTACATTATTAATGAGAAGCGAAACGACACCATTACCGACCAAGAGGTGATAACCTGGAAGGGCAACGATTGTATATATGAAGAGATGGAGGGGTTGCGGTTTAAGATTGGTCCAAAATCGTTTTACCAAACCAATAGCGAGCAGGCATACAACCTGTATAAAGTGGTGAGGGATTTTGCGCAGCTAAAAGAGACCGATTTGGTGTACGACCTTTATACCGGCACTGGCACCATTGCCAATTTTGTGGCGCGCGATGTGAAAAAGGTAATCGGCATAGAGTATGTAGAGGAGGCTATAGAGGATGCAAGGCACAACTCGCAGGCAAATGGTATTGACAATACGCTCTTTTTTGCAGGCGATATGAAAGATATATTGAACCAAGAGTTTGTGCAAGAGCACGGCACCCCCGATGTGTTGATAACCGACCCGGCGCGCCCCGGCATGCACACCGATGTGATAGAGACCATACTGTTTGCTCATCCCAAACGTATTGTGTATGTGAGTTGCAACCCCGCCACACAAGCCCGCGATATGGCGCTATTGGACGAGCACTACAAGGTGATGCGGGTGCAGCCTGTGGATATGTTTCCGCATACGCATCATGTGGAGAATGTGGTGTTGTTGGAGTTAAAAGTTAATAGTTAAAAATTAAAAGTTGGTGCGAGAAATTTGGCATTATGTATTGAGCGCAGACTCGTAATTCGTAATTCAGAGTTCGTAATTGAGCCCTACAGGGCGTTGCGGCTAGAGTCC
>DUVZ01000045.1 GCA_012840785.1 Bacteroidales bacterium | reverse complement strand
CCAAATTAAAAGAGAGTTTAGATGACGCACTAGCCTCGAATTAATCAACCTCAATTAATAATTAAAAGTATTATACATCAACTTATATAGTAAAATAAAATAGCATCATGGGAAATGACATATTTAAAATTAAACGAAGTTTAGACGTAAACGGTAAAAGCCTCACCTATTATAGCTTACCCGAATTGCAGAAACAAGGATATGCGATTGAGAAGCTACCTTTCTCTATTCGTATATTGCTTGAAAATGCACTGAGAAATTACGATGATTTTGCAATAACACGAGAGAATATAGAAACTATACTGAATTGGAAGCCTAAAGCTGTAGATAAAGATATTCCTTTCAAACCTGCACGTGTGTTGATGCAGGACTTTACTGGCGTTCCTGCTGTAGTAGATATTGCTGCTCTACGCGCAGAAGTAGCTCGCAAAGGAAGAAATCCAGAATCTATCAACCCATTAATTCCTGTTGATTTAGTAATAGACCACTCTGTTCAAGTTGACTTCTTTGGAACACGCTACTCATATAATCGTAATATAGAGGAGGAGTATCGTCGCAACAAAGAACGCTATCAATTCTTGAAATGGGCACAAAACTCGTTTGACAACTTCAGTGTTGTACCTCCAGGAATGGGTATTTGCCACCAAGTTAACTTAGAGTACTTATCAA
Source organism: Bacteroidales bacterium (assembly GCA_012840785.1). Lineage (GTDB taxonomy): Bacteria > Bacteroidota > Bacteroidia > Bacteroidales > Dysgonomonadaceae > UBA2632. The sequence goes on along the minus strand of DUVZ01000045.1, from coordinate 3,205 downwards.
AAGGCATCATAGAAAGAGATGGAATGGCTTTCCCAGATACAGCAGTTGGAACAGATAGCCACACTCCAATGGTAAATGGTGTAGGTGTATTGGCTTGGGGTGTAGGAGGTATAGAAGCAGAAGCTGCTATATTGGGACAACCTATCTATTTTATAATGCCCGAAGTTATTGGCTTAAAACTTACAGGTGAGTTGCCTTTAGGATCTACAGCAACTGATTTAGTACTAACTATAGCCAATCTTCTCAGGAAGTATGGTGTTGTAGGTAAGTTTGTGGAAGTGTTTGGACCTGCTCTCGATAATCTATCTGTACCTGACAGAGCAACCATTGGAAATATGTCTCCCGAGTTTGGATGTACAGTTACACTGTTCCCAATTGACGATAAAACAGTGGAATATATGAAGCAAAGCAATCGCTCAACCGAACAGTTGGAGTTAATTGAAAGTTATTGCAAAACAAATATGTTTTGGCGCGAAAACGAAGACTCCATTGAATATACTGATGTTTTAGAACTTGATATTTCTACCATCGAGCCCACTGTTGCTGGACCTAGCAGACCGCAAGATAAAATACTATTGAAGGATTTCAAAGAAAAGTTTATCGACCTTTTAGATAAATCTTATCAACGAGAATATATCTCCTGGGAAGATAGAGACATAGAAAAATCAATAACTCGTTTTGACGGTGAGGGAGGTGATGTTTTGCCATCTAAATCAAAAGAGAAAAAAACAGAAACAGAAATAGAAGCTATCCAACGCAATGGCTTAAAAACAGTTTGGATTACTAGAGGACAAGAGAAGTTTATGCTGTCAGACGGTGCGGTTGCTATTGCAGCAATTACATCATGTACCAATACATCAAACCCTTATGTAATGATTGGTGCGGGTTTGGTAGCAAAAAAAGCACGTGAACATGGTATTGATGTGAAGCCTTGGGTGAAAACATCACTTGCTCCAGGCTCTAAGGTAGTTACCGATTACTTAGAGAAAGCCGACTTGATGAAAGACCTCGAAGCATTACAATTCCACTTGGTGGGATATGGTTGCACTTCGTGCATTGGCAATTCGGGACCACTTGCTCCAGATATTGCAAAAGTCGCAGATAATCAAAGCTTAGTGCTTACTTCTGTTTTATCAGGCAATCGCAACTTCGAAGCGCGCATTCATCCTCAAGTGAAGATGAACTTCCTAATGTCTCCCATGCTCGTTGTGGCTTATGCCATTGCTGGTCGTGTTGATATTGATTTAACCAACGAGCCTATTAGCTACGACTCTAACATGAATCCAGTTTATCTGAAGGATATTTGGCCAAGCTATGAAGAAATCAATGAGATTATGCAACGTGTATTAACTCCCGATGATTTTGCAAAAAGTTACGGTAGCATTTTCGACGGAAACGAAACATGGCGCAACTTGGAGATTCCTACCGGCAAACTGTATGAATGGAATATAAACTCAACTTATATAAAAGAAATACCATTCTTCCATGGCATATCAGACGAGCCAGAAAAATTGAAAGATATAAAAGATGCTCGTGCACTATTAATGCTAGGCGATAGCGTAACTACCGACCATATTTCTCCGGCTGGATCATTCAATGAGTATTCAGCTGCTGGAAGGTATCTTATAGATCATGGTGTAGTTAAAGCAGATTTCAACTCATACGGATCGCGACGTGGAAACGATGAAGTAATGGTGCGCGGAACGTTTGCTAATGTACGCATAAAAAACAAACTAGCTAAACAAGAAGGCGGGTATACTACTTATCTTCCAGAGAAAGAGGAGATGAGTGTGTATGATGCTGCCATGAAATACAAAGAAGATAACACTCCTCTCATAGTGTTTGCTGGCAAAGAGTATGGCAGTGGCTCATCTCGAGACTGGGCTGCAAAAGGAACCTTCCTATTGGGTGTAAAATGCGTATTAGCTGAAAGTTACGAACGCATACATCGTAGCAACTTAGTAGGAATGGGTGTATTGCCACTCTAGTTTAAAGAAGGTGATACTGCAGAAAAACTAGATATAAGCGGTAAAGAATCTTTCACTATTACAGGAATAGAGAACGACCTGACACCTCACAAAGAAGTGGAAGTGATTGTTGAAAACAAAAGAGGAGAGAAAAAGAAGTTTATGGCTATAGCACGACTAGACTCAAAAATAGAAATAGAATATTATCGCAATGGAGGCATATTGCAATATGTATTGCGTCAGTTTTTAAAAGAAGAAGCTGAATCAAAATAAACTAATAATCAAGATGATATGAAAGAATCAAATATGTTCCCTATTCCAAGCAAAGAGATGCTTCATAAAAGAACCTCTTTAGCACCTGAAAGTATGAAGGCTTGGATGAACTTTAGCAATAAGGTATTTGAAGAGGGAGCCCTTTCTGAAAAGACAAAACATTTGATTGCATTAGCTGTGGCACATGTCACACAATGTCCTTATTGCATTAGAGCTCACACAAAAGAATCTATGAGACTGGGTTCAAGTAAAGAGGAGATGATGGAGGCAATTTGGGTTGCTTCTGAGATGCGATCAGGTGCAGCTCTTGCCCACTCGGCTTTGGCAATGGATGAAATGGAGAAAGAAGAGTAAAAAACACACACTTTTTCCAAGAATATAAAATGAATAAGTAGCATAGCAATAAACTTAATATTAAAATTAAGATAGAATGAAAACTAATCAAGCCAAAACTATTTGGACTATTGGACATTCTACTCATAGTTTAGATGAGTTTGTGGCTATGCTACATTCTTTTGAGATAGAAATTGTTGTTGATATTAGAAGCTTTCCGGGGTCTCGTAAGTTTCCTCAATTCAACAAAGAGGCACTTGAAAAATCTTTACCTGAAAATAAGATTGCTTACACACACTTAAAAAAGTTGGGTGGAAGAAGAAAAGTTGACCCAGAATCTAAAAACACAATATGGCGACATCCTGCTTTTAGAGGCTATGCAGATTATATGGAGACAAACTCCTTTGTCGAAGGCATAAAAGAACTCACAGAGATTGCTCAGCAACAACGCACTGCTTACATGTGTTCGGAAGCTGTCTGGTGGCGATGTCATCGCTCCATGGTGTCTGATTACCTTAAAGCTCAAGGATGGGATGTACAACACATTATACAGATTAATAAATCATCAGAACATCCATATACACAACCAGCACGTATAGTTGATGGGAACCTTACATATCTTCCCGAAGATT
>DUVZ01000361.1 GCA_012840785.1 Bacteroidales bacterium | reverse complement strand
CTTCTACCACTCGTCACACCCGTTCTATTTGATGCCGAAGCCGTTGTGGTTCTCGATGTTCTACTATAATCTCTAGTCGAACGACCACTTGCTGACGTTCTACTAGCATCAGTCGTAGATGTTCTTCCTGAAGCAACCGAACGAGATGTACTCGATCTACCATAATTTCCACCTCTATAACTAGATGGACTTCTACCCGATCTACTATTGCTTAGTCCCGCATAATAGCCATCATTAAATCCATAGCCATATCCGTAACCACCATATCCACCGTAGTAGCCACCATATCCCACATAGTATCTACCACCATACCAGCTACTATAGGTGTAAAAGTTAGGATATCCCCACCATCCCCATGGAGATAAGAAAGGGTCGTAAAATCCAGCATACCCATACAAACGTCTATAGTTCCAAGGCGAGTGCCATCCATAATAATAGTAGTGCCACGAATCATACCAAGGGTAATATCCACCCCATCCCCAACCAATGTTCATATTATAGTTGTGACCTCTATTTTCGTAGTAGTCGCTATACAAGTCGTCGCCTACATAAATCGTCACCTCGTCCACACCAGTAATTTTTACACTCGATTCCGGATCGTGATACTTAATAATCCTATCTGTATATTCATAGTCAGTATACTCATCCACTGTTGCCTGTCCAGTCACCACATCTTCGCTTCCACCTCTGCGGTTATAAGCGTCAATATCTCTACCATTAGCTTCAACAGACACTTTAGAAGCATCGCCTTGCAACACCACTATCGCCTGTTTCTTCTCTGGTTTTTGTGGTTTTTCCTGTATCAACCTTGTTCCTTGTTTATCGGGATTGGCATATATGTCATCCCACTCTTGGGAGTTACCCAAAAAGGGCGTCAACAGTAGCAACCCTGAAAGTAATAATTTAATTGTTTTCATATTCGTTTCCTCCCTATATATTGTTTATTTTTATTCTATTTATTCCTTCTTACTCTATTAGACAATCAATAGTGCAAATAGTTTAATTTATTATGTCTTTTTTTTGATATTGGCTCTTTTTCGTGATGCGTGGTGCGTAATGCGCTATCTGTCAATAGTTAACAGTGAGGGAGCCAATAGTGAATAGTAACTAGTAACTGGTAACTAGGAGAGACCCAGTTGCAGAGGAATTTTGTCGGCACTATTCGCAACGCCCTGTAAGATTATGCACCATATAATAATTTATACAAATGAAACAATCCCCCCCCTAGACACCAACTTTTAATTTTTAACTATTAACTTTTAACTCCAATTTGTCGTAACCAACATGCACCCCCTCCATTAATTCCCTCTCCACCACCTCATGCAACCCCATATTGTGGCTCAAATGAGTCAAGTATGCCCTCCGTGGCGCCACTTTGCCAATCAAAGCAATAGCCTCGTCAAGCGTCTGATGCGATATATGCTGCCTCCTCTGCAAAGCACTCACCACCAACACATCAAGCCCCTTTAGCTTCTCCAATTCGCCATCCGGTACAGTCTTCACATCAGTCAAATAGGCAAACCCACCAATCCTATACCCCAATATAGGCAACCTATGGTGATACACCCTTATCGGCACAATCTCAACACCCTCTACCTCAAAAGGATTGCAATCAATCTCCTTCAAATTCAATTTCGGAACACCCCCATATCTACTATCTGCAAAACAGTACGGAATACGATGCCTCAAAGCATCACCCACATTCCTCTCCACATACAAATCTATATCCCCAAAGCGTTCAAAAGGGCGCATATCGTCCAACCCACCCACATGATCATAGTGCTCATGCGTAATCAACACCCCATCAATTTTCTCAAAAGGCATCCCCAGCATCTGCTCCCTAAAATCGGGAGTTGCATCTATCAAAATCCGCTTCCCCCCAGTCTCAATCATTACTGACGAACGCAATCGCTTGTCTTTCACGTTATCAGATTTACACACACTACACTCACAACCCACCTCTGGCACCCCTTTCGAAGTACCTGTTCCCAAAAAAGTAACTTTCATATTCTATCAAAAAACAAAACAAGCACCCCCATTAATAAATAACGAGAATGCTTGCCCTTTATAATCTTAACCAAACTCTCTATTCAACTATCAATACTCTCTTTGAAGAATCCAAAGATCGTTGAAAGGCACACCGTAAGTTCTTCTCAAGAAATCGATATCACCTTTAGCAGAATACTTCTCATATATCTCGTTTCTCTTTGCTACAGCGCTATTCTTGTCATCATAGCTAGCCACAATTACACGATACATACCCTGTTCGTTTTGCGCAAGAATCACGCCATAACCCTCATTTTCCATTCTTGTCTTCAACGACTCAGCATTCAATTTCACGCTCAACGATGCAATCACAACGTTAAACGACTTCAATCCTGCAGCATCCGAGTTATACACCGGCGTCACTTTCTCTTTTCTCACCGAAACCTCTACAGGTGCTAACGTTCCAGCAGGTTTGGTAACTGTTTGCGACTCAGTTTCAGCCTGTTGCATCTCTCTCTCTTTTGCAGCCTCATACACAGATTTGTATGCACTTTGTTTCGGTTTACACGATGTGGCAATAAACGAAAGGCAAAGTAGTGCCAAGCTTATTTGAAATACTTTTTTCATTTGTCTGTTTTTTATGATTCAGTTAATAATTTCCTAGTATCGATTAACAAAGATAGAAATAAGCGGTTGAATTGTATCATGGGAGGTGTGAAAATAATTTAATTAAACTCCTGCCACGATTTTATTTCTATCTCTTCCACATCCATAGCACAAAAAGCCTGAATAAAAGCCCTAGCCAATCGCGTGTTGGTAATGAGCGGAATATTAAAATCAATCGACGTGCGCCTAATCATATACCCATTCTTCAGCTCACTCACACTCAAGTTCTTGGGGATATTCACCACCATATCAATCTTTTTCTCTTGCAGCAGCTCAATCGTATTGGGACTCTTATTCTCGCTTGGCCAATACACCTTGGTAGCTGGCACACCATTCTCCTTCAAAAACCTCTGCGAACCCGCAGTTGCAAACAGGTTAAAGCCCTTGCTGTGCAGCAATCGTGCCGACTCTAGCAATTCAGCCTTCGATTTTGCAGGTCCTGTCGAAAATAGCACATTCTTCTTCGGAATAGAGTGCCCCACCGACAACATAGCCGTCAGCAAAGCTTCATCAAACGTATCGCCCAAACAGCCCACCTCGCCCGTCGATGCCATATCCACACCCAACACAGGGTCGGCCTTTTGCAATCGAGAGAACGAAAACTGCGACGCCTTTATCCCCACATAATCCAAATCAAAAGCATTCTTATTAGGCTTCTCCACATCCATCCCTAGCATCACCTTGGTAGCCAAATCAATAAAATTTATCTTCAACACCTTCGATACAAACGGAATAGAACGCGATGCACGCAAGTTACACTCAATCACCCTTATATTATTATCCTTAGCCAAAAACTGAATATTAAACGGACCCGATATCTCCAACGCCTTGGCAATCTTTCGCGCCACTTTCTTCACCTTTCTAGCCGTCTCCACATACAATCGCTGTGGCGGAAACTGAATGGTAGCATCACCCGAGTGCACCCCAGCAAACTCCACATGCTCCGAAATAGCATAGGTAACAATCTCGCCCCTGTTGGCAACAGCATCAAACTCAATCTCCTTGGCATTCTCCACAAAATCGCTCACCACCACCGGATATTTCGAAGAGATATCAGCAGCCAGTTGCAAAAAGTTTTTCAATTCATCATAGTTCGAACACACATTCATAGCCGCCCCCGACAATACATACGACGGACGCACCAATACCGGATAGCCCACCTCGTCGACAAAACTCTCAATATCGTCAAGCGATGTCAATTCCTTCCAACGCGGTTGGTCGATGCCCAACTCATCCAACATACTCGAAAACTTATGCCTATTCTCCGCATTATCAATTTTATCCGCCTGCGTGCCCAATATATTCACACCCCACCCATCCAAGCGCACAGCCAGGTTGTTGGGTATCTGTCCACCCACCGAAAGTATCACCCCATGCGGATTCTCCAAATCCACAATATCCATCACCCGCTCAAAAGTCAACTCATCAAAATAGAGCCTATCACACATATCATAGTCGGTCGACACCGTTTCAGGATTATAGTTAATCATCACCGAGCGATAACCCTCGTCCCTAATAGTCTTCAAAGCATTCACCGAACACCAATCAAACTCAACCGACGACCCAATCCTATAAGCCCCCGACCCCAGCACCACCACCGATTTCCTGTCGCCCACATAATGCACATCATTCTCCGTGCCATTATAAGTAAGGTACAAGTAATTGGTCTGCGCCGGATACTCAGCCGCCAGCGTATCTATCTGTTTCACAACCGGTATCACCCCCCTACTCTTCCTATAGGTGCGCATCTGCTCCGTACCATCATCGGGCATCTCCTCCTTCCAAATAGCTCGCGCCAACTGAAAATCCGAGAAACCCTGCTGCTTAGCCCGTTTCATCAACGCATCAAACTTGGGATTCGCCTCCTTGCTGATATCAGTCTCCTCTGCCGACAGCGCCTCAATCTCTACAGCCGTCTCCAATATATTGTGCAGTTTATACAAAAACCACCTATCAATCTTCGTCAATTCATGTATCTCGTCGATGGTATACCCCACCCTAAACGCCTTACTTATCACAAATATCCGCTCATCCGTAGGTTCGCGCAGTGCCTTGTCTATATCTGCCACCTTCAACTCCTTGTTCTCCACAAAGCCATGCATCCCCTGCCCAATCATGCGCAACCCCTTCTGAATAGCCTCCTCAAAAGTGCGACCAATAGCCATAATCTCGCCCACCGACTTCATGCTCGAGCCAATCTCCTTGGTTACACCCGTAAACTTACCCAAATCCCATCGCGGAATTTTCACCACCACATAGTCTAGCGATGGCTCAAAAAAAGCACTGGTAGTCTTCGTTACCGAGTTTTTCAAATCAAACAAACCATAACCCAAACCCAACTTAGCAGCCACAAAAGCCAGTGGATATCCCGTAGCCTTCGACGCCAAAGCCGACGATCTGCTCAACCTTGCATTCACCTCAATCACCCTATAATCCTCCGACTCCGTATCGAAAGCATACTGCACATTACACTCGCCCACTATGCCCAAATGGCGCACAATGCGGATGGCAAGACTGCGCAACTTCTTCACCTCCACACTCGTCAACGTTTGCGATGGCGCCACCACAATACTCTCGCCCGTGTGAATACCCAGCGGGTCGAAATTCTCCATATTACACACCGTTATACAGTTGTCATACTGGTCGCGCACCACCTCATATTCAATCTCCTTCCATCCCTTCAGCGATTTCTCAATCAACAACTGATCCGAATAGGCAAAAGCCTTCTCAGCCAACTCCTTCAGCTCCTGCGGATTGTTGCAAAACCCCGACCCCAGTCCACCCAACGAATAAGCCGCCCGCACAATAATAGGATAGCCCAACAGCTCCGCAGCCTCTAGCGATTCGCTCATAGTGCCCGTAGCCACACTCTGTATCGTCTTCACATCAATCTCGTTCAACTTCCTCACAAACAAGTCCCTATCCTCCG
>DUVZ01000002.1 GCA_012840785.1 Bacteroidales bacterium | reverse complement strand
GAGAATAAAAGATGAAACTTGGGAAGAAGGTGGATATAGAGAAATGATTCCTGAGCAGATTTATTCTGAATATTATTGGAACTGGAGTGAGACAAGTTATCATTTTTGGGTGCGTCGCGACATAGATGAAACAATAGATTTATGGACTGCGATTATATCGGATGTGCTAGATGCTTATGACTACTAAAAGAGATTTTCTTTATCGTCAAAATAAGAGAATGCATCTTTGCTTCGCTTCCTGAAACAACACCTACGCTAACATACGACTATATTGCGGTGGACTCGACTCTGATCAACCACCGCTTCCTTAAAAAAAGAATTAAGTATAAAAATTAAACTCAAATCCAATGAAAGAGCTAATTTATTCATTTCCTATTCTGTTGTTAGTGTTGCTTTTTGCTTGTGGCGAAAACACACAGCAAAACAATGTTAACTATAAAATTTACCATAACAATCGCTACGATTACACTGTTGAATATCCGGATTTTCTTATTCCACAAGGTGAAGGGGGTAGCCAAGATGGACAAAAGTTCATTTCAGAAGACCAAAAAATCGAATTGCTAGTTTATTGTGAATACAAACTCGATTTCAATTCAGAGGGCGAGTTTCTTCCAATTGACAAAGCATATGAAGAAGATTTATCTTTCAAAGAGGTAGTTCTCAATAAGAAATTAGATAGCAACCACTACACCATAGAATATAAGATGGATGATATGTTGCACAATGATTACGCCATAGTTGATGACAACATCTATTATAATATTCGATTTGAATATCCTGAAAAGGACAAAGATAGGATGAAAGGTGTAATAGAGCACATAGTAAATACTTTTAAAATGCATGATTTTAATTTCAATGATGGTGACCATGATGACAATGCTTCTGCCGGTGAAGAAATAGATATGTTTCCAACATTCTTAGAAGGCTTTCTGAACGATTGTTACTGGGGTAAAAACTTTAATAGTCTACTCAACAATAGAGATAAAACTCTGAATGCATATATCGACCCCAATATGGATGTAAGGCGTTATTACGCTCCCGGCACAGTAGCAAAACTAGCTTCAAGAAGCGAAGGCTTTGGCTTTGACAACTATACAGACTTTGAAACTAAACCAGAAGCAAACGGCGAAGAGGTGTTTGAACTAGTTGCAACTGATGAAAGTCCCTGTATACTTGATACTGAAGAAAACAACAAGATATACTATCAATGGATGGAAGCAGTTCCAGAGCTGCTTGTAGAAATGGAAACCTTCGAAACAGAACAAGTGGATATAATCTATCCCAATGCAGAAATTATGGCAGTGTATCTCCCCAATGCATATAACAATCCGGTGGGATATTATTTCATCTACACCCCAAATGGTTGGAAGCTTGCCTTTGTAGATGATACTCTATGTGGTGCGTAAATCATACTGCCCAAATGTGTCTCAGCACCTTATACTCCACACACCTCTTCTCTACAAGACATTTCACAACCAACCTGATTCGAAGTTACCCCCTCTTTTAAGTCGGGTTTATTAAAATTAAACAACCTTATCCATCTAATATTTGTTGAATAACTAATGCTTGCGTATATTCGTGCATTAAATACACTTATGGCAAATTGCTTCGAATTATTTTATATTAATCATTATATTTTCTCACAATGAAAAAACTCAATCACATCTTAAAAGTTAGTTTATCACTTATTGTGCTATTCGTTTTCACACAGCATGTTACCTCACAGGTATCTGCCTTGAAAGTTATACCAGAAGTACAGCATTTTGATGGTAAAAGCGGTACCTACACCCTACCCTCTACAGTGAAAATACTAGTAAACACAACCAAAAACGACAGCCTAATGAATATTGCTGAGCAACTAAAAGAAGAGTTGCACACTATGTTCAAAATTGAAGCCTCTGTAGATACTACATCTGCCACCAAAGCTGTAGCAGCAAACGAAATTGTGCTAACCTATAGCAACAATGCACTCACAAATAGCGAGGCATATACCCTTAATATGAATAGCAGCGAAGGTGTTACTATTCAAGGAGTTGCAAGAGATGGAGCATTTTGGGCAACCCGCACACTATTGCAGTTGGCAGAAAATCACAACAACCTTATTCCTTGTGGATTGGTAACAGATTTCCCAGACTATCCAACACGTGGATTTATGATTGATGTGGCTAGAAAGTTCTTTACTATCGACTATTTAAGAGATTATGTGAAAATTCTCTCATACTATAAGATGAACGAACTACACGTTCATCTAAACGACAATGGTTTTAAATCATACTACGAAGACGATTGGTCGAAAACTTACGCTGCATTTCGCTTAGAGAGCGATACCTACCCAGGTTTGGCTGCCAAAGATGGACACTACACAAAAGAGGAGTTTCGCAACTTGCAACTACTTGGTATGCAATACGGTGTGAATGTAATTCCTGAAATAGATATTCCTGCTCACTCATTGGCTTTTACACGCTATATGCCTGAGCTTGAAGCATCGGCACCTTATGCTAAAGACCATTTAGATATTCTTGATGATAAGAAACTACCCATTATCTATGATTTTTTCGACAAACTTTTTGATGAATACATAAAAGGCGACAACCCCACCTTCATCGGTACAGATGTGCACGTTGGTACAGATGAGTTTATAAAAGAAGGAGCAGGAAGAAATGTAGACAACCACCAAGCAACACGTTTTCGCGAGTTTACCAATCACTACCTCCAGCATATTGCCAATTTAGGAAAAACTCCACGTTTGTGGGGTGGACTAGAGTGGTTGAAAGATGAGCCACTTACCCATGTACCTCCTGTAGGCAATGCTATTATGAATGCATGGAGCAGAGATTGGGTAAATCCTCACAAAATGTTGGAAGATGGTTTCGAAATTATCTCTACACCCGATGTTTGGCTGTATATTGTGCCTGCTGCCGGTTACTACAGAGACTTCCTCGATATTTCATGGATTTACAACAACTACCGACCCGAAATGGTAAATGGTTCGGTTACCCTGCCTAACTTCCAAGAAGGGCTCATTGGCTCTACCTTTGCTGTGTGGAACGATATTTGCGAAAACGGAATCTCTCAATTGGATGTTCACTATCGCACCATGCCAGCAGTAAAAGTAGTTGGTGCAAAAAACTGGAAAGTAGCTCCAACCAAAACATGGGAAGAGTATCAAGCTGTAGCTAATATCTCAGCTGATGGTCCTGCACTCAATTTAAGCGGTGTATATACTAATGCTGAATTGAATGAGATAGCATCGAAAATAGCTGAAAATCCTATCAATTTTAATGGCAAACAAGAAATAGCATTGGGAGGAACAGAATTGGGTTACAAATACGATGCATCATTCGACCTGAAACCTGCAAGAGGCAACAAACGCAATGCCATTCTTTTCCAAAGCAGACACGGCGTGGTTACCCTCAACACTGGTGGCACAGGAAAGCTCGGTTTCGCTCGTGATGGATATACCTACACGTTTAACTATGCACCTAAAAACAGAACTTGGCAAAACATCCGCATAGTGGGCGATCACAAAAGTGTAGCACTATACATTGATGGCAAGGAGCACGAAACGCTTACTGCATATAAGAAAACAGAAGGCATACCTCGTGGATTTATGTTCCAGCAGACACTTGTTTTTCCATTAGAGAAAGTGGGTGATGCAAACAATGGTTTTAAGGGTGAAATCAAAAACTTAAAGCTTAGCTACATCAATAAAGACAAAGCTGAGTAGCAGCTCATAAGCTTCTATCAATAAAGCAATAAGCTCCATCGTAAATCAGATACGATGGAGCTTATTCTTTTCAAAGCCAATCTACCATGGTAGGTTGGACAAACAACTCTTGAAAATTGAATCTACGGTGGTAGATCTGCTTTGAAAAAAATAAATGCTCCTTTTTCTGCAAAATATCGTGTATTTATGCCTTCTATGAAGGTTTTTTGGCATGAAACAAGAAAAAGGTGGAGTTGAGCATGTTATTCTACATGATGAAATAGAGTTGTTGGATGCAAATGTCGAATAAATTCACCACAGAACAAGGAATAGGCTCTAAACAGTCAATAAATTATGAAAAATGCAAGTTTTATCTCTTTTCACAACACATCTACCATGGTAGATAAAAGTTTCAAGAGCTATTGGCAAATCTACCACGGTAGAAGCACTTAGAAAAAATTACCTGCCATTGCCCATAGAAGATGCTTCTAACGTGCCAAAATCAATATTTATCATCTAAACCCATTAGTAGTTGCTATTTTTTGTATAATTTAGCAGACAATAAAAATCACTATTAAGCGTGTAGTATCCAATAGATTTTCTGCCACATAATAAGATGATAAAAAAGAGATACATATATGAAGCTAATTTCGAGTGCTTGCCCCAGAAACTGCTATAGTACATGCAGTTTTAAAGTAGGGGTTGAAGATAATATTGTGAAAAGCATAGAGCCACATGAGCAAAACCTTGCTACACCCGATGGTCCGTGCATAAAGGGACTAGCTTATGTGGAGCGAGCAAACTCGAAAGATAGAATTTTGTATCCACAAAAACGTGTTGCAGAGGGCAAATACGAACGTATAAGCTGGCAAGAGGCAATTGATACAATTGCAGAGAAGTTGAGCTACTATAAAAAGGAGTATGGACCGCACTCTGTTTTGTTTTTTGCAGCAAGCGGCATGTCGGGGCTGCTAAATGGGGTGAGTACCAACTTTTGGAGAATGTATGGTGGAGCCACTACCACTTATGGCAACCTCTGTTGGCCCGCCGGATTGGAGGCTACACGATTAACATTGGGAGAGAGCAAACACAATGCACCATGGGATTTGGAACATGCAAAACTGATTGTTGTGTGGGGAAAAAACCCTGTAGAGAGCAATATTCAGCAGATGATTCCAATAGAGAAGGCGCAGCAGAGGGGTGCTCACTATGTTGTAATCGATCCACGAAGAACACTCTCGGCGGATAGAGCAAACAGTTTGTATCAGATAAAATCGGGTACAGATGGAGCGCTAGCACTGGGTTTGGCAAGAGAGATAATTAAAAACGATTGGATTGACCACAACTTCATAGAGAAGAATGTAATTGGGTTTGAACAGTTTAAAGAGCGTGTAGAGCCCTATACCCCTGAAAAAGTGTCCAGTATTTGTCGCATCTCACCAACTTCTATCAAAGAGTTGGCAAAACTGATTGGCACAACCAAGCCAATGACCATAGTACCTGGCTATGGAATGCAACGCTACGAAAATGGAGGACAAACTACACGTTGCCTACTTGCGCTTTCGATAATTACCGGAAACATTGGTAAACAAGGTGCTTGCTGGCACTATGCCAACCTGCAAAGCTTTATTTTTGATGATGTAAAAGAGCCTGAATCGTATTATCCTGGCACAGAGCATCCTTGCTTTAGAAGAAAAATATCTGTGGCAAAACTGGGCGAAGATATGCTAAAGATGGTAGACCCTGAAATAAAGATGATTTGGGTGGAGAGGGCCAACCCTTTGACACAAAACCCCAACACCAACAAGATTAGAAAGGCTTTTCGCAGAGCAGACTTTTGTGTTGTGGTAGAGCAGTTTATGAACGATACAGCTTATGAAGCAGATATTATATTGCCTGCCAAGAACATGTTTGAGCAGTCGGATATTATTGGTTCGTATTGGAATCCTTACATTCAGTTGAAACAAAAAGTGGTTGAACCAGCAGGTGAGGTAAAACCTGAAACTGAAATATACTATCTGCTTGCCCATAAATTGGGTATGGATAAAAAAGATATTGATGAAAATATTCCAGCACCAACAGACCAAGCCATTGAAGATTATTTAGAAGGATTTCTAAAGCCATTCCCCGAGATAACCTTGAAGGACTTGAAAGAGGGTCCCATGTTGGCTCATTCGTTTGAGGAGATTGCTTTTGCTGACAATATCTATAAAACACCATCAGGAAAAATAGAACTCTATAGCCAGCAAGCAAAGGAACGATGGGGCGTTGACCCCCTACCCGATTATGTGCCATTGGTGCAGGATAAACCTTTCCCACTGCAAATGCTATCACCCAACTCAAAATACAGAATACACTCTCAGTTTGGCAACCTCAACATTATCAAGCAGTTTGAACAAGAGGCATTTCTTTTTGTACACCCCAATGATGCAGAAGCAAGAGGCATTGAAAATAACGAGATGGTGCAACTATTCAATAATGAGGGCAAATCGCATGTTAGGGTGCAGTTCGACATGGGCCTCAGATTGGGAGATGTGGTGCTCACCAATGGCCACTGGGGCATCGATGGTGCTACTCCCAACATGTTTACAGAGGGAATAGAGACAGATATGGGACATGGAACGGCATTTCACAATACATGGGTAGAAATAAAGAAGATATAGATATGGCAAAGAATGCATTCATTTTTGATACTAACAAATGTGTGGGCTGCATGGCTTGCGTGGTGGCTTGTACGATAGAAAACGGAACAACAACACCACTTAATTGGCGCACAGTAAATAGCCACAACTATATAAAACACCCAACACTGCCCGTTTTTCACTACTCGCTGGCATGCAACCACTGCGACGATGCTCCTTGCATAACAAACTGCCCAGCTTTGGCTTATAGTAGAGACAAAGATACGGGTGCTATTATCCACAATGCCGAGGCTTGCATTGGTTGCACCTATTGCACCTGGGCTTGTCCTTACGATGCTCCAAAATTTAATGAGCAAACAAAAATTGTGGAAAAATGCAATTTCTGTATCGATAGAATTTCTGATAACCGAAAACCGGCTTGTGTAGCGGCTTGTCCTGTTGGTGCATTGGAGTATGGCGCCAACGAAGAGGTAGATTTAAAGAAACACCTCACTCCAGGCTTTGTTGATGCAGGCATTGGGCCCTCAATACAACTTGTACCGCTTCGCAAAGAGCATGAGATGCCAACCATCGAAAATATTGATGCTCCTGTTATTGATAATGAAAAAGCAGCAAGCTATCTGCCCAAATTGAAAACAAAGGTTGAATTGAGTAAAGAGTGGACATTGGTGCTTTTCTCACTTGCAGCAGCGGGCTTGATAGCTTGGCAAGCAGCAGCGATTACTAGCCAAGTTGCTATATCGCCAATTCTCTTTGTTTTGTTGGCACTCATTGCTATTGCTCTAACAACTATTCATGTTGGCAAAAAGTTTCGTATATGGCGCTTTATACTCAATGTAAAGGGTTCGTGGTTGAGCCGAGAAATCTTCTCTTTCTCTGCCTTTTTCGGATTGGGTGCACTATCGCTCTTTATGAAAGACAACCTATTGGGAATGGGCAACTTACTCTCATTTGTGGATAGCAAAACAGTTGGCATTGCTGCAATTGTTTTTGGTGCATTCACTTTAGTATCGATAGATATGGTGTATAAATTCTTTATTCGTGCCGACAACCTCAAATTGCATAGTGCAATGGCATGGATTACAGCTCCTTTTCTTTTTGCATGGCTTGCCAATATACCCCTGTTAATAGGACTATTGACACTTCTAAAAGGGGGTTTGTATATCTATAGAAAAACAACGTTCTGTAACAATAAAGTGAAGCACCACCCTACTCTATCTGCTGTTAGACTTCTAACGCTGACGCTTCCGTTTATACTTTTTATTGTGATGCCTCAAACATCATTATGGATATTACTTCCCACCCTATTTGTGGGTGAGGTAATCGATAGAAGTGAGTTTTACCACGAATCGGAAGTGAGAACGCCACAAGGAGAACTGAGAGAACTATTTTACCACAATTAATCTTTCGCCTCTCTTCACCATCTTTCCAAAAGATTCTACTTGCAATCCCTCTTGAGCTAATAGAGATTTCACTTCTGCAATTGTTGAAGGCTCTACTGCAATCATCAAACCACCACTTGTTTGTGGGTCACACAAAATAAATTTATCTTCATCAGAACGAAGTTCCACTTTATCACCATAACTACTCCAATTACGATAAGTTCCGCCAGGAATACACTCTTGCTTCAAATATTCTTGCACTTTTGGTAGCAATGGAATCTTATCCAACACTATTTCTGCAGATAGATTGCTCCCCTCGCACATTTCCACCAAATGACCCAACAATCCAAAGCCAGTAACATCTGTCATAGCTTTTATTCCAGATATTTTGGACAATTTGCCACCTATTTTATTGAGTTGCATCATTGAGTTGGGGGCATAATCAGCATCCTCCTCTTTCAGTTTTCCTTGCTTTTGTGCAGTAGTCAAAATGCCTACTCCCAAAGGTTTTGTTATAAACAACTGGCAATCCTCTTCAGCAGTATCATTGCGCTTCAGGTTTTTGATATCGACTCTGCCAGTTACTGCCAATCCAAAAATAGGTTCAGGGCTATCGATGCTATGCCCTCCAGCCAATGCAATACCTGCTTCGGCACAAATGCTTCGTCCACCTTCCAAAACCTGCTGCGCCACTTCTGGAGCTAGTTTGTCTATGGGCCAACCCAAAATGGCAATTGCCAAAAGAGGCTCTCCACCCATTGCATACACATCGCTAATAGCATTGGCAGCAGCAATTCGTCCAAACGAAAAAGCATCGTCGACAATAGGCATAAAAAAATCGGTAGTGCTGATAATACCTGTGCCATCTCCTAAATCATATACTGCAGCATCGTCTCTGCTATCATTGCCCACCAATAAGTTAGGATGATTTCCTTTTGACAATTCTGTATGCATAATAGTGCTTAATGTTTGTGGCGATATTTTACATCCACAACCTGCACCATGACTATATTGAGTAAGTTTTATATTATCCATTTATTTCACTATTTCTAATAATTGTTTTGCATTTTCAATGTGATTAACTGTGCTTAAGGGAATACGCTCCACCATTTCAGGGTCTCTCTTCCCCACTCCTTTAAAATAGGCTTTATCATAATATTGCAGCGTAATCATTGCTACCTGAAAGTAATCTTTGCTCTTTAAAGCTTCCAAAGCCGTTTTCACACTTTGCCCTCCCAAACGTTTTGCTATATCATTGATAGATTTGGCTAAATGGTCAGAGTCGAAGCCTGCATATTCTGTCACTAAAAGCTTTGCACGTTCCTCCTTTGGGATATCGATAAAGTACAACTTGTTGGATCGCATTTGTGCATAAAGAGTTTTCGGTATCTGCACACAGCCAATTCTAGCACTCTCATCTTCCAGCCACACGGGGCGTTGTATGTCTAAGTGGCGCCAATATTCAAACAATTCATTTTCGAAATGCTGTGAAGAGGGTTGGGCTGTCTCTCCTAGTGACCCAAAAGCCGAACCTTTGTGATGTGCAAAATATTCCAAATCTATTACCTGCTCTCCCATCAGTTTCAACTCATCCAGTATAAACGTCTTCCCGCTGCCAGTGTAGCCGCCTAAAATGTGCAGCTTAAACTTTTGGTCGAAAAAATCTAATACATAATTACGAAAAGCTTTGTATCCTCCCTCAATTACATACACCTCCTGAAAACCATTTTCGTGCAGATGCTGTGCAAACGAACGACTACGCATGCCGCCTCTCCAACAATGCACAGCAATGGCTCCTTGTTTTGAAACCTTTGCACTTTCGTTTAAAAACGATTGCAACTTTGGTGTTACATATTGGTAACCCAACTCTATAGCCTTTTCTTTTGTCTTCTTTTTGTAAATAGTGCCTACAGCTGCTCTCTCCTCATCGGAGAATAAAGGGATATTGACAGCTCCCACAATGTGTCCCTGTTGAAACTCACCTGGTGAGCGCACATCTACCAGAGGGATAAATGGAGCTTTATTATAATATTCTTCTATTGATATTTCATATAACATAATTTGCAAAGATACGGAAAATGAGGGCAGCATTAATTAAACGATGAACTTAATTTGTGTTTTTCATATTGCCACAAAAAAATAAAACCTCGCAGATATTAAATATCTACGAGGTTTTTTGCGGAGAGAGAGGGATTCGAACCCCCGGAGGTATGACCCTCAACGGTTTTCAAGACCGCCGCATTCGACCGCTCTGCCATCTCTCCATGGTCTCTTTGTCAAAAGCGATGCAAAGATAAAACTTATTTTTTAATTAAAAAATAAAAACACCCATAAATCGAATTTATTTTGAGAACAACTGCCCAACAACAAATAAAAACAAAAAAATAGTGTTATCTTTGTTGAAAACAGAGGTCTATTTTATATAACTATATATGCTATTTACAGAACTACCCTTATGTGACGAAGTGTTGGATGGCTTAGATGCCATGAATTTTAAAGAAGCAACACCAGTACAAGAAAAGACAATACCACTGATTCTACAGAAAAAAGATTTAATTGCTTGTGCTCAAACTGGAACAGGCAAAACTGCTGCATTCCTATTGCCCCTTATACACAATCTGCAATTGGAAGAGCACGACCCCAACAAGGTGAATGCAATAATAATGTCTCCAACACGCGAGCTTGCACAACAGATAGACCGTGAGATGGAAGGATTTTCTTATTTCTCATCTTTCTCTTCAGTTGCTGTATATGGTGGAAGCGATGGTAAGGCATGGTCTACACAGAAGCAGGGGCTACTAAAAGGTGCAGATGTGGTAATTGCTACACCAGGAAGACTACTATCGCACATTAACCTGTACGACATAGATTTTTCTGGCGTTAAGTATTTGATTCTCGACGAGGCTGACAGAATGTTGGATATGGGTTTCCACGACGACATTATGAATATAGTAAAGCTATTGCCCAAGAAGAGACAAACATTGCTATTTTCGGCAACAATGCCTCCCAAAATTCAAACATTAGCAAAAACAATATTAAACGACCCAGAGATAATCGAAATCTCTGTATCACGTCCACCCGATAGCATTATGCAATCGGCTTATATATGCTACGATAATCAAAAGACACCCATTATTACATCGCTTTTCGAAAAGAAAGAACCTAAAAAGGTAATTCTTTTTGCTGGAACAAAAATAAAGGTGAAAGAGATTACCAAAATTCTTAAACGAATGGGCATATCAGCAG
The DNA here is from genome assembly GCA_012840785.1 of Bacteroidales bacterium. GTDB lineage: Bacteria > Bacteroidota > Bacteroidia > Bacteroidales > Dysgonomonadaceae > UBA2632. The sequence goes on along the minus strand of DUVZ01000002.1, from coordinate 481 downwards.
ATGAAATGCACTCGGATTTGAGCCAAGACCAACGCGAGGCAGTGATGCACGAGTTTAAGAATGATAGAGTAGGCATACTTGTAGCTACAGACATTGTGTCGAGGGGATTAGATATCGATGATATATCGCTAATTATTAACTACGACGTGCCTAACGACTCTGAAGACTATGTACACAGAGTGGGGCGAACAGCTCGTGCAGGTGAAAAAGGAATGGCTATAACGATGGTTTCTCCGGAAGAACAACAAAAATTTAAAGAGATTGAAGATTTTCTTGAAAAAACAATCTTCAAGATACCTGTTCCAAAAGAGTTGGGTGAAGCTCCTGAATATAAACCAGAAGAGAATAGACAAAGAGGTGGCTCTTTTAGAGGCAGGGGTAGAGGAGGTCAAAGCAGAACACGCAGTTCGAGACCCGGTGGCAATCCTCGAAAAGGTGGTTTTAAGCGTGGACCAAGAAAAAATCGACCCAAACAATAAAG